>SFWF01000093.1 GCA_004560045.1 bacterium
GGCTCTGACGACGCACTGTGTCGTCATTCACTACCGCCTCGATCGCCGACCCCTACAAGGATTGCCGAATAGTTTTACGAAATTTGCGATATCTCACGGGAGGAGCAGAGGTCTCGGCTGTCGCCTCGGTCGGTGCTTCTGCTTCGCAGAGGTGTCCACTGGACACCCGCACCCCTCCCCTACAACCTGCCGAAAATCTAAAGTATGTATCAATATCATTCAAATCAAAAAATAGTAATACAATCTTTCACGATTATGTTGTTAAATATTTTCTATTCTTTTTTCGAGAGTTACCGTGGATAACTGAGAAATATAGACCTTGGTTTTTTCTTTTTTCTTTCCCGTAACTACAAAGGATTTCGGAAGCTCGAAGGATACCGTTACCGCTCGTTTTTCCTTTTCTGCGGTATTTAAAAAGGTTCTCGACGATTTCATAACCGTCGTAGTATCCAGATCGAAAATTCCTATTATATCCTTGTTTTTAACTATAGTTCCTTCGCCTAAATGCAAATACATAACACATTTTCATCTCAACATTTTATTTTATATAAAAGAGTAATAAGAATAATAAGAGTAGCGCCTTTGGCGCGAGTATCTCTCTATTCTTTTAATTTCATAATCATAACATTTTACTCGTGCCGAAGGCACTACTCTTTTTTACTCACACCTAAGGTGTTACTCTTTAATCTTTCCTCCGCTAACCGTAAATACCTTTCCGCCAATTAAGGTGGTAATGTTGGCAGGGTCACAGCAGGTTATAAAAACCTGCCACTCTTTTATATGATTAAGAATAAAGCCTTGGCGGGCAGGGTCAAGCTCACTCATAACGTCATCGAGTATGGCTACGGGTTGTTCACCGGTAATTTCCTTAAGTGTTTTGGCTTCGGCAAGCTTTAAGGCTATTGCAACGCTTCGCTGCTGCCCCTGACTGCCAAAGCTTCGGGCGGAAATTCCGTTTATTTTAAAGTCGAGGTCGTCTCGATGGGGTCCCACCGAGGTTATTCCCGAAAAAATATCGGTTTTTCGGGCTAAAAATAGCTTTTCGGCCAGCTCGTCTGCGGCGCAGGAGGGCATATATTCAACCCCCAGCTCCTCACGAAGAGAGGAAAGCTCACCGTATATCTCTGAGGAATTTTCGGTAACCCTTTCACAGTAGGCTACCCTCTGCTCGGTTATTTTTTTGCCGTAGGTGGCTATCTCGGCCTCGAAAGCGTCAAGCATTTCGGTATTTTGAAGCCGTCCCTCCATATTTTTAAGGAGCATATTCCGCTGTGTTACAGCCCTTGTATACGATTTTAAAACCGCAACGTATGAGGGATAAAGCTGACCGATGGCAAGATCGATAAATCTTCGTCTTAGCGAAGGTCCCTCTTTAACTATAGAAAGATCGGTAGGCGAAAAAACGGTGGCGCAAAAGCTTCCCGCAAGGGCAGAGGCCGATTTTAGCTTTTTGGTATCCAGCTCGGCATAACGGCGGTTATTTATGCTTATTTTTGCCTGCCGCTCGACTCCCCCGCTTACAAAATCGAGACTCAGCTCGGCCGAGCCTTGTCCGAAGGCTACAAGCTCGCTGTCCTTGGAGCCGCGAAAGCTTTTAGCCCCCGTAAAAAGCCAGAGGGCCTCGATAAAATTAGTTTTTCCCTGAGCGTTATTTCCGTAAATAACGTTCATTCCGGGGGAAAACTCTATTTCAAAGGGTAAAAGATTTCGAAAATCCTTACCGCTCAGTTTGTCCGCTCTCATTCGGTTTCAACTAAAAGGTCCTGCCCATCGTAGGAGGCGGTGTCCCCTTTTCGGAGCTTTTTGCCCCTCATTTTACAAATTTCTCCGTTTACGGTTACCTCGCCGCCCTGAATCACAACCTTAGCGTGTCCCCCTGTGGAAACAAAGCCCGCCAGCTTCAGCGCCGCATCCAAACGGATAAATTCTTCTTTAATGTATATCGTTTTCATTTTAGATCCTTTAAATAACGTGTCTGTTTTCGAGCCATAAAACGGGATTATTTTCAATATAATCGAAGTGTTTACCGTAATCAGCCTCGTTTCTTATTACGTGGTCGTAATATCCTCGCTGCCAGATATTTTTTCCAATCTCCTTATTACAAAGCCTTTTGAATCCGGAAATTGTTTTTGGTATAACATTATTTGTAGGGACGGCGTCCTCGACGTCCCGTAATATCCTTCATTTTCTACAAACACCAATAAATGTATGTGATCCGGCATTATTACATATTTTTCTATTGAAACATTTTGCGTATTATTTATTGATTTAATATATTTATCTACAATTTTTCCGACTGCTGTGAGCTTGGGCCTCGGGACGTCGAGGACGCCGCCCCCTACAATATCACATAGTATTTTTTCTTTATTTTTTACACAAACTGTTAAAAAATATAACCCTTGCTCGCTATAATCATACCCCTGCATACGGAGAGGTCTTCTTTTTTGTAACTCCGCCACTATTTTATTCTCATCGGCATTACCATATAGAGGAAGCTGTCGCCCTCTATAGGCTCGATAAGGAAGCCTTCGCTTCCGCCCTTAAAGCTCATTTTAACCTCGTCGGACTCGGTTGCGCGAAGGGCGTCAAGAAGATACTGCGCGTTTATTCCGATCTCGAATTCGGGGCCTTCAAGCTGTGTCTCGTAGGTATCGGTTGCACATCCAAGAGCCGATATACATTTAAAGGTCGAAACGGGGTTTCCGATGGAGCAGCGTACGGGGGTGGTGAGTCGGTCGTTAACAACAAGGGAAATACGCTCGATAATATCGATAATATCCTTGGTTTTAACCGTAAGCTTCTGGAAAAACTCCTTCGGAATAGCCTTTTCGTAGTTTACGAAAACTCCCTCTAAAAGACGGGAAACAAGGGTATATCCGTCAATTTTAAAGGATACGAGCATCTTAGTGATAAAGATATCAACGTTTTCCTCGTCGTTATTTATAATTTTAACTGCTTCACCGATAGCCTTGCCCGAAATTACGAAATTACAGTTAAGGCTTCCGCCGATATTTTCCTTTCTTATACCCATTCTGCGTCCGTCGATACCGATAAACTGCGCAACTCCGTCCTGAACCGTTATGTTAAGACCGGTAAGAATGGGACGGGAGCCCTCGGTGGTAGCAACCGCAAAAAGGGTTCCCCTTACCATATCCTTAATAAGGCCGCCCGGCATAGTGATCTTTTCGGTCTCGGGAACCGAGGGAGTCTCGGGGAAATCCTCCGCGCTCATTCCCATAATATCGAAAACGGCGTTACCCGAACGGATGTGACACATAAGGCGATCGTCCGATTCGATGGTAACCTGAGTTCCGTCGCTCTTTCTGAGTATTTCGGTTAGAAGACGTGCGCTTATAACGATATCGCCGTCGGTCTCGGTAGAAGCGTATATCTCTTTTTTCATACTCATTTCCAAATTGTAGCTGACTAATGTTATTTTGCCCTTTTCGGCCGAAATAAGTATTCCCTCAAGGACGGGCTGACTTGTTTTGGTAACGATTCTTGAAAGATTTTGTACTGCTTCGAGCAGTTCGCTTCTCTGGGTAGTAAAAAGCATAGGTATTTCTCCTTTAAATCCGCTCTTTTAAAAAAGCGGAAATTATTTAATTAAATAAACTATAAAAATAGCAGTATTATTAAAGGCGGTTTATAAGGTTTATAACTATCTTAAACCCTTTAAAATAAAGGACAAGCCTCTGTTAATATTATTTTAGCAATTTTTTTAATAACTTAATAACTTTCGGTTTTAAACCGCCCTGTGTATAACCTTAGTGTTAATTAACCTTAATAAATTGAATAACTTGGAGCTTTAAGCAGTGAACAGTGGACAGTGAACAGAAAAGAGTAACTCCTTTTAAAAAGGGAAAAGGGAAAGGGGAAATGGGAAAGGTTAGGGAAAAGGGGCTACGCAGGGGCAAAACTACGTTTTGCAGGGGTGCTACGCACAGAAAAAACTCGTTTGAGTAGCGCTACGCGAGAGTAATAAGAGTGAAGAAAGCGAAATTGCTTCGGTATCCGCAGGCCTTCCGCGTCGAGCCGCCGCACCCATACGCGAATCATATTCTATGAAAAGATTAAATGTGTAAGCCCGACCGTAGTTTTTTCGGTATCTGTCAGCCTTCCCTTGGGGGAAGGGGGACCGCGTAGCGGTGGATGAGGGAAACCTATTCCACAAATCCAAACGGGATAACGTCAAAATTTTACGTATAATGAATTGACGCCTTGCGTCGTGAATAGAAACGGTATTTCATGAATTGATTACGTCATGAATTGCACCTTCGGTGCATTATATGCGTCGCAGATTATTTATCTATTCTCCTACATTGTTATCGTATAATTTATATCGAGGACAGCCGTTTATCTTCATTTCATTTTCCTCGGGTCGTCGCGGACGCCGACCCCTACACGGATACCGAGGCAATATATCGGGAGGTTGTAGGGGAGGGGCTTGCTCCTCCCGCAACAGAATAGCGGATAGATAATTGCGATACGGGTAAAATAGAAAAAAAACGCCGCCGTGTTTCTCTTATAAAAAAAGTTTGCGAGCGGGAGGAGCAAGTTCTCGCGCTGCGGGCTCGGTCTCTCGGCGGCTCTGACGACGCACTGTGTCGTCATTCACTACCGCCTCGTGCGCCACCTTACGGGCGGTTTTTTCTTCTGCGTACCGCAGAGGTTTAGCTTTAATGGTTAGGAAAACGGGACGAGGGGCTGCGCAGGGGACTTTGGCCGCAGTGGTCAGTGAACATAAAAGAGAAACACCTTCGGCGTGAGTAGCGCTACGCGCGAGTAAAAAGAGTAACGGAAACCGAAAATAAGACTGCCTCTGTATCCGTCGGCCTTCCCCCAAGGGAAGGCCGACGGATACCGAAATCTTACGGTCGGGCTACCGTACTATAAATTAAGTAAAAGCTTAATTCCCGTATGGGTGCGGCAGCCTGCCGCTAAGTTTCGTTTTTGAGGTTTTTGATTATATCGTCGATTATCTCTTTTTCGTGGGGATTGTCCTTAAGGAAGCTTTCAACCTTTTTAACCGCGTATAAAACGGTGGTGTGATCCTTTCCGAAGGCCTCGCCGATTGGCTTATAAGAAAGCTCGGTGGTCTCGCGGGCAATATACATTGCGATCTGACGAGCCTTTGCAAGCTCGGCGGTCTTTCTCTTGGAAATAATATCCTTTTCCGAAACGTCGTAGGTACGGGCAACCTCGCTTATTATCTGCTCTATCTTGATAGGCTCGGGCTTGGTGTCGTTTACGATCTCGCGGATTATGTTCTGAACTACCGCAACGGTGGGGGTGTGATTTTGAATTTGAATAAAGGCCTGAAGCTTCTTTACTACGCCCTCAAGCTGACGAATGTTCATCTTGATATGCTCGGCGATGTAGTGAACGAGGTTTTCTTCGATATAAATGCCGAGGGATTCGGCCTTTTTCTTTATAATTCCGACGCGGGTCTCGTAATCGGGGGGAGTAATGTCGGCGAAAAGGCCCATTTCAAGGCGGTTTCTGATTCGGTCGTCAAGGGTTTTAACGTCCTTGGGAGGACGGTCCATGGTGAAGACTAACTGCTTATTATCCTGATGAAGCGCGTTAAATGTGTTGAAGAATTCCTCCTGCGTCTGCTCCTTGCCTGCGATAAACTGAATATCGTCGATAAGAAGAACGTCTAAGTTTCGGTAGGTGTTTCTGAAGTTGTCGGAGGTACCGGTCTGAATAGCGTTTATAAGCTGATTGGTAAAATCTTCACAGCGAACGTATTCAACACGCTTTTCGGGGAATTTTTCCTTAATACGGTTTTTAACGGCCAGCATAAGGTGAGTTTTACCGACGCCCGAGGGTCCGTAGATAACGAGAGGGTTGTAGATTATACGGGGATTATCGGCGACAGCCATGGAAGCGGCATGGGCGAAGCGGTTGCAGGAGCCCATAATAAAGTTATCGAAGGTATAAGAATCGTTTAAGGAGGTTACGACCTCGGCCACCTTGTTGGTGATGATTCGGCCGTTTTCGTCCTCGACTACGATTTTTATATCCATATCGATTCCCATGATCTCTCTGACGCTGGGGATGATGACGTTCATATAGTTTGATTCGATTATCTGCTTTTTATAATCGGAATAGATTCCTAAAATAATTTCTCCGTTTCGGATCTCGATAGGGTGAAGGTCTTTAAACCAGACGTTAAAAGCGATCTCGGTCATACGTTTTTTAAGCTCTAAGCAAACGGCTTCCCAGATATCGGTTAAGGATTCGATCTGCATATTTTGTTCTCCTTTATATTTTTATCACGGTCATTATAACATAGTCCTCTAAAGTTTGCCACGACACCTTTTGCCGTGAAGCGGACATCTTTTTGATTTTTCGGTGAATAACTCGGGCTTTTTCCGCGAAAAGGCCACTTACCCCCCATAATATTTGAACATTATACATTATACCATAGTTACTCACTTTTTTCAATGATAACTTTAATAAATATTATATAAATATATATAGAATATAAGGAAGGGACAAAATTGAAAATTGAAAGTTGAAAATAGAAAATGCGTGCCGAAGGCACACCTTTCCCTCGGCCCTAGGCCCTCGTCCCTGAACTGCTTCGGTATCCGTAAGCCTTCCCTTGGGGGAAGGGGGACCACGACCTGTAGGGTCGTATTTCCGACCGCAGGGAGGAACACCATTTTGCGCCAAAGGCGCAAATATCGTTTTCGTTTGCGTTCGGAAAACGATGTTGCCTTACGGC
>SFWF01000022.1 GCA_004560045.1 bacterium
ACGCACAAGAACAAGAAGTACAGCGCAGAATTAAAGATGGAAGCAGTACAATCGTATCTAAAAGGAGAAGGAAGTTTACGCGAGATATGCAAAAAGTTTGAAATATCAAATCACCATACGCTCAGAGATTGGATTATGTGGTATAATGGTCATAGAGAATTTAAGGAGCGCAGTAGCGCCAAGGGAGAAATCTATATGACCAAGGGAAGAAAGACAACGCAAGAAGAACGGGCAAAGATCGTAGCGTTCTGCATTGAGCACAACAAGGATTACGGTTTAACAGTAGAAACTTACAGCGTGTCGTACCAGCAAGTCTACGCATGGGTGCGCAAATATGAAGAAGGCGGAGTAGACAAACTGAGGGACAACCGAGGAAGAACGAAACCGGTTGAAGAAATGACCGAAGTTGAAAAACTCAAGGTAGAAATGAAGATACTTGAAGCAAAGAACAGACAACTTGAAATTGAGAATGCTTTCATAAAAAAACTACAGGAGCTGAAAGGTGGTGGTCGCTGACCGGAGTACGGCAGGAGCATATCTACATAGCAATTGAATTTCTTAACGTCCACAAGGGATATTCCATAAAAGAAATATGTATTGCGTTGAAATTAAACAGATCTTCTTACTACAAGTGGAAAAAGAGGAAACAAAGCAAACGTGAGCTTTTGAACATACAAATCACAGAATACGTAAAGGATTACTATGAAGAAAGCAATGGAGTTCTCGGATACAGACAGATGTGCATTAACATTAACCGAGAGAAAATCAATGAACTTCCTCACAGAATTAACGTTAAGAGAGTACGCCGAATTATGCGCATACTCGGACTTAAATCCGTCATTCGCAGAAAACGTCCGGATTATGTGAAATCTACACCTGAAATTACCGCCCAGAACGTACTTAACAGAGATTTCAAGGCAACCGTTCCGTTCGAGAAATGGCTTACCGACGTTACAGAGTTTAAGTATTACATTGGACCCGAGGTAAAGAAGCTCTATCTATCTGCAATTCTTGATCTTTATGACAGACGAATCATTGCATACAAGATCGGCGACAGCAACAACAATGAATTAGTTTTCACAACGTTTGATGAAGCGAGAAGTCTTTATCCTGACGCAAAGCCTATCTTCCACAGTGACAGAGGATTTCAGTACACAAACAAGGTTTTTCACCAAAAGCTCGTTGATGCGGGTATGATCCAAAGCATGTCCCGTGTCGGCAGGTGCCTTGACAACGCTCCGATGGAGGGTTGGTGGGGTATCATAAAGTCCGAAATGTACTATCTTAAAAAGTTTACGAATCGTGAAGCTCTCGTTTCTGCTATTGAAGATTACATACACTTTTACAACACTCGCCGCTACCAGAAGCGTCTGAATTGCATGACACCGTGCGAATATTACCTTTCCACCGCCGCGTGACGAAAAATCTCCCCCTGCTGCGCAGCAGGGGGAGATGAAAGAATCTATTCATTTAACCTATTCTTTTTGTTTTTTATCCTGTCTACTTGACAGGGGGCACATTACATTGATATGCACTTCGGATTTTTTATTTAAGATTTTTAATATACTTTTTAAACTGCGGCAGCATTCCGATCTTGTCGGGAACGTGGGGCGGCATCTGAAGAATATCGTGACCCGGGAAGGGATTTCCCTCGATAAGCAGGGGGCCGTTTTCGGTAACGGCTACGTCCCAGCCTACGTATCCGACCTGCGGCACGACGGTAGCGGCCTTAAGCACCATTTCTACCGACTCCTTCCAGCAGGGCAGCTGCCGGCCCTTTATGGGGCAGTTTGTGAAGGGGTGAGTATCGTAATAGATACTATCCTTATCGAAGGCGGGATATTCGATAATTCCCGTTTCGATATTTATGGGGGCGGCCATACCGCCTGCGTTAATATTGTCCACAAAACGTCCGCCGTTTCCTATTCGGATAAAGGCGTAAACGATATGCGGTTCGCCGTCGGTAAGCACGGTTACAATGCGGTAGGTGTTGACCGAATGTGGATAGAGGGCCGAAATATCCTTATGCTGAACGACGAACTCCTCGCAAAGGCCGCTTTTTATCTCCTTAAGATGCTCGAAAAGGGTCTCGGGGGAAGGATAATCGGATACGGTTATCTTTTCTACTCCCCTTCCGCAGGCCTCGGCGGTGGGCTTGGAGATTATAATATCGAGGCCGCTTAAAAACTCGGTAAAGGAGGAGATATCGGCCGTTTCCATATCGATCCATTTACGGCCGAGAAACTCTCCGAAGGTATTATTAAACTCGATCTTATTATCGAGAATATGATAATACTCCTTATCGTTAAGCAGGGTAACTATAGTATTATTTATGCCGCGGGTCACGTAGGTGGCGCGTTGCTCCGCGTTTAGGTTCCACCACTCGCAAAGCTGATAATCCTTATAGCCTGCCCCGTATTTGAGGCCGCACCTTACGATATCGAAAAAGAGCTTTATACGGCTTATTTTAGTTTTTTTATGAATAGCCTTAACGGTTCTGAAAAGGCCCTTATAGTCCATTCCGAGGATGCGTTTTATAAGGTATATTATCCTACGCATATTTTATTTATCCTTTAAAACTTCTTCAAGGCTATCCGAAGCCGCTTCCATATATTCGGCGTTTATAAATTCGAATTTTCCTTCGTCGGCGGCGGCCGCAAGGCTTACGTCGATGGGTATCTGAGCCAAGAGCTTAACGAAAAGCTCGTCGGCTACGGTTTCGGTTTTTCCTTCGCCGAAAATTCTGAACTCGGCTCCGCAGTCGGGGCAACGGACGTAGGCCATATTCTCAACTATTCCGAGTACGGGGATATTCATAGCCTCGGCCATATTATAGGCCTTTTTAACGATCAAGGAAACAAGCTCCTGCGGCGAGGTAACGATTACGATACCGTCGACGGGAAGAGACTGAAATACCGTAAGGGGAACGTCGCCCGTTCCGGGAGGCATATCGACGAACATATAGTCGATCTCATCCCAGCATACGTCGGTCCAAAACTGAGTAACGGCGCCTGCGATAACGGGTCCGCGCCATACGACGGGGGCTTCCTCATCCTCTAAAAGAAGGTTTACCGACATAATTTTAATTCCGCCTGCGGTAACGGCGGGAAGAATTCCCTTGTCGTTAGCGAGGGCGCGGTCGTGTATTCCGAACATTTTAGGAATAGATGGGCCGGTAATATCAGCGTCGAGGATAGCGGTTTTATAGCCCTTGCGGCTCATCTCAACCGCAAGCATAGCGGTAACGAGGGACTTTCCTACGCCGCCCTTTCCGCTTACAACACCGATAACCCTTTTGACCTTACTGAACTCGTTCAAAGCCGACTTGGGGGGAGCGGCATGCTCGCCCGCCTTAGAACAACCTGCGCAGTTACCGTCGCAGGAGGTCTCATTGCATTTTCTTTCTTCTGACATTTTATTCACTCCGATTTATAAGGTTTTAAAATATTATACCTCTTAAATCGATATTTTTCAAGACCGTCTAAAAAATTGTTTCAATATGTTTTGAGGAATTCGGCGGAGAATAGGTAAAGCGCTCGATCTTATCGCCCTCATAGAAGTAATCGAAGGCCTTTGACGGGGTCTCGTCGAAGCTGTCGATTATTATAAGCTTTACCTTCATTTTTTCGGGGATAATGCTTTTTATGTAGACGCTTGCCGTCTGACCGACCCTTACCCCCTCCTTCGGCTCGGCAAGTCCTGCAAGATTCGGGGCAAGCTCGACGAAAATTCCGTAGCTTTCAACGCTTCTGACTATTCCCGAAACTGTATCCCCCGCGCTTATACGGTCGGCGTTTTCCTGCCAAGTACCGAGAAGCTCCTTATGGGAAAGGGTTATTCGGCCGCTATCGTCGATGCTTTTTACGATGACTCTGATATCGTCGCCCGTACCGAAACGGTCGGAAGGATGGGATATTCGGGACACCGAGACCGAATCTATGGGAAGCAGGGCTATAATTCCGCAGCCTATGTCGCAGAAGGCTCCAAAGGACTCGAGATGGGTGATTTTTGCGTCGATTATATCGCCCGGGGCAAGGCCGTTTATAAATTCGTTGCGGCATTTTTGCTGTGCCCTTCTTCGGGAAAGTATAGCGTAGGGACGGTTATGCGAGTCGGTTCTGATCTCCTCAACGGTAAAACAGACCTGCCTGCCGACCCTTGAAATAAGGGCTATATCACGGGTTACGCCCTCGGCAATACCTATTGCGCCCTCGGTCCTCGGAATCATACCCTTCATTCCGCCGAGGTTTACAAGCAGATTATGCTCCCCGTCGCACATATAGGCCGTCGCCTCTAAAATTTCGCCCGAAGAAGCCGCTTCGTAAAGCTTTTCGGCGGTATAGCTTCTTTTTTCCTCGTTTTTATTTCTTCCCTCGGGATAAAAGCCCAGCATATTCTATCAACCTTTCTTTTTTGGTGGGTTAATTATATATATGCGTAGCTTTTAAATATAATTATTAAATTTCGGGGCAAGATATAATTGAAATTTTTACGAGGTGATCTTTTTGATTTCTGTTCTTGCTGTTTTAAGCGTAGCTTTACTTATTCTTTTTATAATCGCCGCTACGGCGGTCGGTATGAATATGGCGGTAATTCGGCAAAAGGACCGCGGAGGCGCGGAGGCTTTAGGCGAATTTGACAGAACCTATAAGCAGTATATCGACGAGGGTAAAAGATGGCTAAAGGAAAGGTCCTGCGAGGAGCAGTATATTACCTCCTTCGACGGACTGAGACTATACGGAAGGCTGTTCAGAAACGGCGACAGCGATACGACCATAATTATGATGCACGGCTTTCGCTCTACCGCCGAGCACGATTTTTCCTGCGCCTTTGAGTTCTATTTTAACAAAGGCTTTAATCTGCTTATCCCCGACCAGCGGTCTCACGGAAAAAGTGAAGGAAAATTTATTACCTACGGCGCCTTTGAGAGCCGTGACGTCCTTTCCTGGGCAGAGCATATAAACGAAATTTTTCCAAACGGAAGCCTTTATCTGACGGGGGTCTCCATGGGGGCTACCACCGTTCTTATGTCCACAGAGCAGGGCCTTCCCTCGAACGTTTTGGGGATAATAGCCGACTGTGGCTTTACGAGTCCCGCCGAAATAATCAAAAAGGTTATGAGGGAGGATCTACGGGTACCTTTATTTCCTTTTTATTATACTACGAGGGTTGTGACAAGGCTTATTACGGGCTTTGATTTCGAGAAATACAGCGCGGTCAGGGCGGTCAGGGAATGTAAGGTGCCGATTCTTTTTCTTCACGGAAAAAGCGACGGCTTCGTCCCCTTTTCTATGGGAGAGGAGATATACTCGGCCGCCGCCTGCCGTAAAAAGGCGGTTTGGGTAGAAGGGGCTGACCACGGCTGCTCCTTTTTAATTGATAGAGAGGGCTGTACCAAAGCGCTTTACGGATTTTTGGGAATATGAGGCAGTAAAAAGCTTCTACGCTCCCCATTTATACTATACAAAAAACGGATACCGAAGCTTTTTCGGTATCCGTTACTTTTAATTTTGTATTCGAGTCGCCTATGACACCGACCCCTACGCTTAAAGCATAGCTTTGCGGAGTTCTTCGGGGGATTTTACCGAAAGATATGCGGGTGGAAGGTCGAAAATGGTCTTACAGCCCGTAAAGCCTTCCTTTTTCATACGAACGGCGGCACGGGCGCAGGCAACTATTACGCTTGCGGTAAATTCGGGGTTGGAGTCGAGCTTTAAGCTATACTCGATTATATGGGTATTCTCGCCCTCCCAGCCTGTCTTTCCGCTACGAATAACGAAGCCGCCGTGAGGGATTCCGTTATGGTCTCGCTTCAGCTCTTCCATAGTTATGAAATGAACGGTGGTATCGTAGTCGGCAAAATAGTTGGGCATAGTTTTAATTTCGTTTTCTATTCTCGCCTTGTCCGCGTCCTCGGCGGCTACCACGAAGCACTCGCGAAGATGCTTCTCGCGGGTAGTAAGCTCGGGGGCTTTACCGCTTCTTACCGCTTCAAGGGCAGAGTCGACGGGGATAGTGTACTGCCTTGCGTCAAGAACGCCCTCTATCCTTCTGATGGCGTCGGAATGACCCTGACTTACCCCCTTGCCCCAGAAGGTATAGTCCTTGCCCTCGGGGAGGATGCAGGAGGCATAGAGGCGGTTAAGCGAGAACATACCGGGATCCCAGCCGCAGGAGATAACGGCGATATTTCCGCCCTCCCTGGCCGCCTTGTCCACATTATCAAAATGCTCGGGGATCTTAGCGTGTGTATCGAAGGAATCGATAACGCTGAAATACTTTGCGTATTCGGGGGTCTGAACGGGAAGGTCGGTAGCAGAGCCGCCGCAGAGGATGAGCAGGTCGATCTCGTCCTTGTGAGCTAAGATATCGTCGATATGATAGACGGGGGCATCCCCTAAAATCTTAACCGATTCGGGGGGTCTTCTTGTGAAAATGGCACGAAGCTCCATATCGGGATTTTGTCTCACCGCACATTCGATTCCGCGGCCGAGGTTTCCGTAGCCTAAAATTCCAATTTTTATACTCATTATTTAAGTCTCCTTGAGGATTTTTTGTACTTTTATGATATGTTATTTTAACTCTAAAAAACCGTCAAGTCAAGAAAAAACGGTCTTGCAAAGGGAATTTTTGTGTGATATAATTCGCTTAAATCGCGAGGTGATTTTTTATGAGCGAATACTTTTCCTACTGTACCTACGTTGAAAGCGAGGGCGAAAGGCTTTTCACGATGGTCTTTCTGCCGAGCAGGGAGGGTAAATTCCCCGCCATTATCTACCGCACGCCTTACGCCGACGGGGAGGAATTTTTAACCGACGCCGAGCTTATGGAGGATTTCGTAAAAAATCACAGAGGCGGGCTTGACTCGGGCTATGCCTTTATTTATCAGCACTGCAGAGGCCGAGGCAAGAGTAGCGGCGATTTTATTCCCTACCTTCACGAGAGGGAGGACACAAAGGCCCTTTATCAGTGGATAAGGGAGCAGGATTTTTACGACGGAAACCTATTTCTGACCGGTGGCAGCTACACCTCCTCGGTGCATTTTGCCGCCGCACCCTTTGACGAGGACATTAAGGGGGCGGTGCTGTGTATTCAGGACTGCGAGCGGTATAATATAAATTACCGAAACGGAATAGCGAAAACGGGAATGCACCTTAAATGGTATACCGAAAACTATAAGAAAAAGAGCCGCAGAAAAACAGTTTTCGACGAAAAATATCTAATGACCCGACCCTTTTCCGATTTTTGCAAGGTAGCCCTCGGTGAAGAGGTTGAAAGCAAAACCGAATATTTATTTCACCCCGATAAGAACGACCCCTTCTGGCAGACGAGAAACGGCGGCGGAGATGCTCACGAAGCGGTAAAGCACGCCAACATCCCGATACTTATTATCACGGGAGCCTTCGACATTTACGGAAAGATCCACGATATGTGGCGTGGAATGGACGAGGAGACCAAAAGCAAGTCCGCCCTTATCGTTCACCCAAATTGTCACAGAATTTACGGCGAGGATTATCACGAGCTTTTTCCCTGCGGTGACGTTAAGGCAAATTTCGGCGGAGATCAGACCTGGTTTGATCATATTCTTTACGGCAAGCCTCTATCCTATGAGACGGGAAAGGTAACCTATTATTCCCTTTTCGAAAACCGCTGGAAGACCGACGATTATATTCAGCCCGAAAAGGAACTGACCTTTACTCTTGGAGAGGGCGAAAAAAGCTATTGCTACGACCCCTTAAACCCCGCAAGATTTAAGGGCGGCCTTACAAACGGCTGGGACGGCTCCGATTGGCAATATGCCCCAAACAGTCGACCCGACATTATTTCGGTATATACCGAGGACTTTGCCGAAGACACCGTTATAAAGGGCAAAATGAAGGCTCGGCTCACCGTAAAAAGCGACTGCGAAGACACGGGATTTTATATGCGAATAAGCATCAGAAAGCCCGAGGGCGATTTTGGTCTTCGTGATGATATTACAAAAATCTCAAATTTTAATCCCGATTATATGCCCGGCGAGGAAGCCGAGGTTCAGTTTAGCTTCGACGATATCTCCTTTATGGTGAAGAAGGGCGAGGCGCTTCGCATAGATATCTCATCCTCCTGCTTCCCCACCTTCCTACCCCACACGAATTTCAGAGGCGAATTTGCTGCGCAGACTGAAACAAGGGTAGCAAAGAATACTCTTTTCCTCGATAAATCTTCAATTACGGTGTTTACCGAATAAAAAACCGAGCAGGTTCAGGCGGGTGTGATTAGGGATTTACGATCATCGTAGGGGAGGGGCAAGGCCCGCCCGTGAGATATAAAAATTTCGTAAAAACCAAACGGCTGCCCTTGTGGGAACGGTCATTGGCCGCCCGATCAAACTTATCTTTTGATAATAGCCATATTTCTGTAATTATATCTTCGTTTTGTAACGGGCGGGACTTGCCCCTCCCC
Organism: bacterium; assembly: GCA_004560045.1. Classification (GTDB taxonomy): domain Bacteria; phylum Bacillota; class Clostridia; order Oscillospirales; family Acutalibacteraceae; genus SFWF01. Next base: position 8,443 of record SFWF01000022.1, read on the forward strand.
TACAACGGTATCCGTAAATTTTTTACAAAAAAGAAAGACGATATGTATAAACAAAAATACATATCGTCTAATTTTATCCCTACGCATACCCACCTTGTGCTCGGTTTTTTGTTCAGAAAAAGAAAAGACCCTGTGGATTTCCACAGGGTCCTCAAGTTTGCGGTAATAGAATTAACGCTTGGAGAACTGAGGTGCACGACGTGCGCCTTTGAGTCCGTACTTCTTTCTTTCCTTCATTCTGGGGTCGCGGGTAAGGAATCCTGCCTTCTTGAGGGCGCCGCGGAGTTCGGCGTCGTACTGAAGAAGTGCACGGGAGAGACCGTGACGGATCGCACCTGCCTGACCGGTTACGCCACCGCCTGCAACGCGGCAAACGATGTCGAACTTGCCGTCGAGCTCGCAAAGAGCAAGAGGCTGACGAACGATTAACTTAAGAGTTTCGAGACCGAAATAATCGTCGATCTCACGATCGTTGATTATGATTTTTCCGGTTCCGTTATAAACGCGGACGCGGGCAACAGAGCTCTTTCTTCTGCCGGTTCCGTAAAAATAAGGCTTTCCTTCTATCATTACTCTGTGCTCCTTTCTTAGTCGATTACTTCGGGCTTCTGTGCAGCGTGAAGATGCTCAGAGCCCTTGTAGATGCGAAGTCTGGTAAGTGCTGCGCGGCCGATGGTAGTATCGGGAACCATTCCCTTAACGGCAAGCTCCATAGCCTTCTCGGGCTTTTGTGCCATTAAAGTAGCATACTTAACTTCCTTGAGGCTACCGACGTAGCCGGTGTGATGACGATAGTACTTTTTCTCGAGCTTTTTGCCGGTGAGAACAGCCTTCTCGGCGTTGATAACGATTACGTGATCGCCACAGTCAACGTGAGGAGTGAACTCGGGCTTACCCTTACCGCGGAGAAGATCGGCAACCTTAGCTGCAGTTCTTCCGAGGGGCTTACCGGCGGCGTCGATTACATACCACTTGCGCTGAATCTCAGCGGGTTTTGCCATAAAAGTGGACATAACTTTTTACCTCCAAAAAATTCTTTTTTAGTTGATGCTTTGATATTATACCAACGCAGAGCGCCTTTGTCAACACCTTTTTTTAAAAATTTTAATTTAGCAAATGCGTTCTCGTTTTTGCTTCGTTTTTCTCGTTTTTTCTCTTGTTTTCTAATTTATTATTTTTCGTTTTTTGTTTAAAAATTAACCTCCGAGAAGAAATTTTCCTCTCGGAGGTAAATTTTATGCGAATATCCAGAAATAGCCGAGAACAAGAAGTCCCAAAGCGATTCGGTAGTAGCCGAAAATCTTGAAATCCTTTTTCTTTATATAGCCAAGCAGGAATTTTATCGCAAATATCGAAACGATAAAGGCGGTAACCATTCCGACGGCAAGGACTACGAACTCCATTCCCGTAAAGACGAAGCCGAATTTTAGTATTTTCAGCAGACTTGCTCCCGCGATAACGGGTACCGCTAAGAAAAAGCTGAATTCGGCGGCAACCGTTCTCGAAACACCGATTATTATGGCGCCTAAAATAGTAGCGCCCGAACGGGAGGTTCCGGGAATTATTGCGAGGACCTGAAACAGTCCGATAAGAAAGGCGTCCCAATAGGAAAGGGACTTCATAGAGAGGGTTTTCGGTTTTCGGTTTTTATTGATAAGCTCAATAATTATAAACAGAATACCGTAGATTATAAGGGTCGCCGAAATAACGGTGGCCTCGGTTTTTCCGTCACCGACAAGGGCTTCTACCCAGTCGTCGAGGAAAAGTCCCGCAAACACGGCAGGTATTGCCGCAACGAAGACCTTCGACCACACCATTATACTTTTACGCTTTATATAACCCTTCTCTTTGGTCGTAAAGGGCCATATTTTGTTCCAGAAGATAACTACGACGGCAAGGATCGCGCCAAGCTGTATAACGTAGTCGAACATATCGTAAAAGCCGGGGGTTATGTCGGGGCTTTCGAATTTAAGGAAGTTTCCCGTAAGCTTTAGGTGACCCGTACTGCTTATAGGGAGCCATTCGGTAATGCCCTCGACAAGGCCGAGGATTATCGTTCTGATTATATCCAACATATGATTCACCTTATTTTAATACTCTCTGCGCAAAACACGCAGAGAGTATTATACTACAGAACAACTTCTTTGTAAAGTTTAATATATTCGCCTGCCGAAACGTTCCAGCTGTTGTCGATACTAAGAGCGTTTTCGACCATATTCGTCCAGGCCGCCTTATCGCCGTATTTTCCGAAGGCGCGCCAGATAGTTTCGAGCATTTCGTGAGCGTTATAGTTTTCGAATACGAAGCCGTTGCCGTTTTCCTTTTCGATATCGATGATGGTATCGGCAAGACCGCCCGTTTTACGGACTATCGGAATGGTACCGTAGCGGAGAGCTATCATCTGCGCAAGGCCGCAAGGCTCGCTCTTAGAGGGCATAAGGAAGATATCGGCGCCTGCGTAGATCTTACGGGCGAGGTCGGGGATAAAGCCTAATTTAAAGCCTACCTTATCGGGATATTTCTTTGACATTTCGTAGAAGAAGGTCTCGAATTCCCAGTCGCCCGAGCCGAGGATCACTACCTGAAGGTCGGCCTTAAGCATATCCTCAAACACGCATTTTACAAGGTCGAAGCCCTTATGACCTACAAGGCGGGAAACTATTCCGAAAACGGGCACCTCCGCTCTTTGGGGCAGGTTCATATACTTTTGAAGCTCGGCCTTGTTGACTGCCTTACCCGAGGGGTCGGCGGCCGAGTAGTTTTTAAAGACGGCGGGGTCGGTCTCAGGGTCGTAGACCACGGTATCGATTCCGTTTACTATTCCGCAGAGTTTAAACTTAAAGTTCTCTAAAATACAGTTAAGCCCGTGAGAATAATATGGGGTTAAAATCTCCTTAGCGTAGGTTGGAGAAACGGTGGTTATCTTATCCGAGCACTGAATCGCGGCCTTCATAAGATTTACGCAGCCGTCGTACTCTACAAGCCCCTTATCCTTCTCGTCGAGACCCAAAACATCGCTGATAAGCTCGTAGCCGTATTTGCCCTGATACTGAATATTATGGATCGTATAGACGATTTTAATATTCTTATAAAGGGGGTTATACTTATAGAAACGGTCGAGGTAGACGGGGGTCATGGCCGTCTGCCAATCGTTGCAGTGGATAATGTCGGGGGTATAGTCGATATAAGGAATTATCTCGAGTACCGCGCGGGAGAAGAAGGCAAAGCGCTCGGCGTCGTCGTAATGACCGTAGAGGCCGTCTCTTTTAAAGTAGTACAGGTTATCGAGAAGATAATATACGACTCCGTCGTAGCGGGCCTCAAATATACCGCAGTACTGACGTCGCCAGGCAACGGGTACGGTTATCGAGGTTATAAACTTCATTTCGGCCCTCAGTTCTTCGGGTACACTTGAATAAAGGGGCATAACGACGCGACAGCCTACGAAGCGCCGTCTCAGAGCCTTTGGAAGGGCGCCTGCGACGTCGGCAAGTCCGCCCGACATAGCGAAGGGATAAGCTTCACTTGATGCGTAGAGTATTTTCATTTGGTTCCTCCGTGGTTCGGATTTTTATATTACAGAATTTTTATATATGTAGGGGGTATCCTTTTTACCGTCGAGCTGCTGATTATCGGTTATCTTAACAAAGCGGTCGGTAATAATGTTTTTGACCACGCTGTCGCGGCCGACAACGGTACCCTCCATAAGTATACAGTTTTCGATTACGGCGCCGCGGCCTACCTTAACACCGCGGAAAAGCACGCTGTTTTTAACGGTGCCCTCGATTATACAGCCGTCGGCAATAAGTGCGTTCTTGGTTTTGGCCGAAATGCCGTATTTTGCGGGCATATCATCGCGGGTCTTGGTGTAAACGGGGTTGTTACGGCTGAATACATCGTTTCTGACATCCTCCTTAAGGATATCGAGGTTGGCCTTATAATAGCTTTCCATACTATCCATAACGGCGGCGTAGCCGGTATGCTCATAGCCGTAGATGCGGTATTTTCCGTAGCCCTTAGAGAAAATTCCGTGCGAAAGGCTTACGCGTCCGGCATTTATCTCGGAAACGACGATATCGATAAGCAGCTGCCTTCCCATTACAACAATGTCGAGGCTATAGTCGCAGTTCATACGCTCCTCGAAGTTGACGGCGGTTATGCGTCCGTCGGAATCGAAGCGGAAATCCATCATATCGTTCTGACCCTCGGGCTTATCGCCGCGGGTATAAACGACGGTTACCTCGGCATCCTTTTCCTTATGGTATCTCAGGACGTTTTTCATATCGATGTTTGCAACTACGTCAGAGTCATAGAGAACTACGTTTTCCTCGCTCGATTCAAGGAGATATTCGAGAATTCCGTAGATAGCCTCGAGACGTCCCTTGTAGACCTGAGCCTCGGGGGAAGCGTAGGGAGGAAGAATAGCGAGACCGCCGTTTTTACGGTCTAAATCCCAGGGCTTACCGTTACCTACGTGGTTCATAAGAGAATGATAATTAGCCTTTGTGATTATGCCGACCTTGTCGATACCTGCGTTAGAGAGATTGGAAAGGGCAAAATCGATAAGACGGTAGCGTCCGCCGAAGGGCAGAGAGGCCATAGAGCGCTGCTTCGTGAGGTCACCCAGCAGTGCGTCGTGAGAGTTTGCAAAAATTATTCCTAAGGTGTTATTGGTGATCATACGTTTTCGCCCTCCGCAACTTCGCTTGTAATCATTTTGCCGGCAGAGACAAAAGCTCCCTTGCCGACCGTGAGGCCTTCGCCTATAACGGCGATTCCCCAATCCTTAATATCCCCTACCGATTCGGGAGACTGACCAACGACGGCATTCTCCTCGATAACGGTATCCTCGGCAACTATTGCGTAGCGTACTACGGCGCCCTTCTTGATTCGTGAGCCCGGCATAACGAGAGAATATTCTACGGTTGCGCCCTCTTCTACCGTAACGTTTTCGAAAAGGATAGAGAAGTCGAGATGACCGTAAACGTTACAGCCGACGGTTACGAGAGAATTTTCAACCTTGGCAGTATCGGCTATGTACTGAGGGGGAAGTCCCTGCGTTCCCGAATAGATCTTCCACTTCGGGTCGGAAAGGTTAAGGTCGATCTTGGGATTTAAGAGGTCGAGGTTAGCGTCCCAAAGGGATTCGATGGTTCCGACGTCCTTCCAATAATCACCGAAACGGTAGACCTGCATCTTGTTTCCGTCGGCCAGCATGGTGGGAAGGATATCCTTACCGAAGTCGTTATGTGAGCCTTCCTTGGCCTCGTCCTCGGTAAGATACTTGCGAAGCTTATCCCAATTAAATACGTAAATACCCATAGATGCAAGGTTGCTCTTGGGGACCTTGGGTTTTTCCTCGAATTCGTAGATCGAGCCGTCCTCGTTGGCATTTATGATACCGAAACGGGAGGCCTCCTCCATAGGAACCTCGATAACCGAGATGGTGCAGTCGGCGTTTGTGGCCTTATGCTCCTCGATCATCTTGGAATAGTCCATTTTATAGATGTGGTCGCCCGAAAGGATAAGGACGTATTCGGGGTTATAGCGCTCGATAAAGTTGATGTTCTGATAGATCGCATTGGCCGTTCCCTTGTACCAGTCGGCACCGCTGGTATGCTGATAAGGGGGAAGCACGTGAACTCCGCCCGACTGACGGTCGAGGTCCCAGTGCTTTCCGCTTCCTACGTAGTCGGCAAGCTCAAGGGGCTGATACTGAGTCAGTATTCCGACCGTATCAATTCCCGAATTTGCGCAGTTGGAAAGAGGGAAATCGATAATTCGGTATTTTCCGCCGTAGGGTACGGCGGGCTTGGCGATCTTACGGGTAAGAACTCCGAGTCGGCTTCCCTGTCCACCTGCAAGTAACATTGCTACACATTCTGTCTTTTTCAAAACTCTCATCTCCTGATGATTTTTATATTTAAGTTATATTATAAGAGAGGACAACTTATTCCCCCACATTTTTACGGATGTATTTCTGATAAATCGTTACCGACATTCCGGGAATGGTAAGCTCAATCGAGTTTTCTTCCCCGTGCATCGGGATATTCTCCGATTTTTTACCCTTTAAGGTCCTTTCGGTATGGCCTCCGAAGGCCTCCCAATCGGAACAGAACACCGTTTTATAGGATCCGGCCTCGGGGACGCCTATGCGGTAGTTGTCTCTTCTTACGGGAACAAAATTGCAGACTACTATCAGCTCGCCCTCGTCCTTGGACTTGCGCCTGAAGGAGATAATGCTCTGCTGATGATCCTCACCCGAGATCCACTGAAATCCTCTTTCGTCGAAATCGTACTGATAAAGGGCGGGGTTTTTAAGATAAAACTTATTTAAAGCCTTAACGAAGTCCTTGGTCACCCTATGCTTATCGTAGGAAAGAAGCAGCCAGTCCAGCTCCTTTTGATAGTCCCACTCGATAAACTGAGCAAATTCACTTCCCATAAAGAGAAGCTTTTTGCCGGGATGAGCCATAATATAGGTCAGATAAGCGCGGAAATTATCGAATTTCTGATCGTAATCGCCGGGCATTTTATTTATGAGGGAGCCCTTGCCGTGCACCACCTCGTCGTGAGAGATAGGAAGAATAAAGTTCTCGGCAAAGGCGTAGGTAAAGGAGAAGGTTATAAGGTTGTGCTCAAACTTTCGGTAGATGGGGTCTAAGGACTGATATCTCAGGGTATCGTTCATCCAGCCCATATTCCACTTAAAGTTGAAGCCGAGTCCTCCACAGGAGGCAGGCTTTGTGATCATTGGCCAGGCGGTAGACTCCTCCGCGATCATCATAACGCTTGGATTTGCGGCAAAGCAGGCCTCGTTAAGCCTTCTAAGGAATTCGATAGCCTCGATGTGCTGATTCCCGCCGTACTGATTAAGGGCCCATTCGCCTTCATTTCGTCCGTAGTCGAGGTAGAGCATTGAGGCCACCGCATCGACTCTGAGTCCGTCGATATGGTATTCTCTGAGGAACATACAGGCGGAGGATAGCAGGAAGTTCATTACCTCGACCTTGCCGTAATTGAATACGCAGGTTCCCCACTCCTTATGCTCACCGCGACGGGGGTCGTCGTATTCATAGCAGCAGGTTCCGTCGAAACGGTAAAGGCCGTGCTGATCCTTCGGAAAATGCGCCGGTACCCAGTCGAGGATAACGCCGATTCCCGCCCTATGGAAAATATCGACCATCTTTTTAAAGTCGTCGGGAGTTCCGTAGCGGGAGGTAGGGGCGAAATAGCCCGTTACCTGATAGCCCCAGGAGCCCGAGAAGGGATATTCGGTCATAGGCATAAACTCAACGTGGGTATAGCCCATATCCTTAACGTACTCGGATAGTTCCTCGGCCAGCTTTACGTAGTCGAAATTGGAGCCGTCCTCGTACTTTCGCCAGGATTCACAGTGAACCTCGTATATATTTATAGGAGAGGAATAAATATCGGAGGCTTTGACCTTGCTTCTCCATCTTGCGTCTCCCCATTTATATGAGGTTCCGTCGTAGATACGGGAGGCGTTTTCGGGCGCAGTTTGAAAATGCCTTGCGTAGGGGTCGGACTTAAAGACCGTTCGGCCCGCAAGGTCGGTTACGGCGTATTTATAGGTGTCGTAATTTTTGAGTCCCTCGATCTGCGCCTCCCAGATTCCCGAGGTCACCTTAAACATCGGGTTGGCCGAGCCGTCCCAGCCGTTAAAGTCGCCTACGACGCTGACGGCCGAGGCGTTGGGAGCCCAGACTCGGAAAATGACCTTATCGCCCACAAAATGTGAGCCGAGTATTTCATAGGTGTCGGCGCAAAGACGGTCGTGAAAATAGGAGAGCCTTTCGCCTATCGTGCTGTTTGGATAAAACATCAATTCACCTCTAAAGGATAGTTACGGAAAGACAAACTTTCCTTACCTATAATATTACCAAATAATTTCAGATTTTGCAAGAGGCTTTTTGTGAAAGTTACAAAGCGGCAAACAATTTTTTAGGTCCATTCTTGTTAAGATTGCACAAAATTCGACCGTTTCGTTCTTTTTGAGTTTTTAAACCCGTCAAAATTTGTTAAAATGTCTTGGCGAAAACGGATTTTTGTGGTATTATAAGACTATTGTTTAAGGAAAGGAGAACCCCCGCCTATGAAGTGGCTTTATGATCTGCTTTCAAATGAATATCTTATTATCGGCGTTTCGTCCTGGCTTATTGCTCAGGTTTTAAAGACCATTCTTCACGCGGTCGTTAACCGAAAACTCGATATGTGGCGACTTGTCGGCGACGGCGGTATGCCAAGCGGTCACTCGGCAACGGTTACCTCTGTTGCGGTCGTAAGCGCCCTCGTTTACGGGCTCGGCTCCTTTGAATGTGCCATAAGCGTGGTGCTTGCTATCATCGTTTGTCACGATGCCTGCGGAGTAAGACGTGAGACCGGAAAGCAGGCGGTGCTTCTTAACGAGATAGCCGAGCTTATAAACAATCTCTCGACCGACAAGCTTTCGGACGAGGTAAAGCTTAAGGTCTTCGTCGGTCATACCATTCCTCAGGTAATGGCGGGAATTCTTACCGGCGCCATTAACGCAACCGTGCTTCATTTCGCATTTTTTGCATAAAGTCATCCCCACGGAATTTTTCCGTGGGGATTTTTCTTGACTTTTTGATATCTTTATGATATCATTTAAGTATCAAATTTATGGAGGTAACTTTTTATGAACGAAAAAATACTGAATAATAAAAAGCACGGAATGTTGGCCCTTATACTTACTATCTTTCTTCTTTTGATCGGAGTTAATCTTGTTATTATCAGCGCTCTGCTTGAGGCGGTAAACACCGCCCTTTTCGTAGTGACACTCGTCGCGGGCATACTTATTCTGGCTTTAGGCTGGATCCCGCTTGTAGGACTTAAGGTATTAAAGCCTCAGGAGGCCCTTGTGCTTACCCTTTTCGGTAAATATATCGGAACCATAAAGGGCGACGGCTTTTACTATGTCAACCCCTTCTGTGTTGCGGTAAACCCCGCCGCAAAGACCAAGCTTAACCAAAGCGGCGACGTTTCAAACGGCAATTCTCTTACCAAGGCCCTTTCGGGAGGAAACGAGATCGAAATGGTAAACAAGCGGATCTCTCTTAAAATTATGACCCTTAACAACAACCGTCAGAAGATAAACGACTGCCTCGGAAACCCGATAGAGATAGGCATTGCGGTCACCTGGCGCATCATCGACACCGCAAAGGCGGTATTTAACGTAGATAACTATAAGGAATTTTTATCGCTACAGTGCGACAGCGCACTTCGAAACATCGTTAGGATCTACCCCTACGACGTAGCACCCGGTATCGATACCACGGGTGACGGAGTTGCCGACGAGGGAAGCCTCCGCGGCTCAAGCGATATAGTTGCCGAGCGTATTCGCGCCGAAATTCAGAACCGCGTAAACGACGCGGGCATCGAGATAGTAGAGGCAAGAATAACCTATCTCGCCTACGCTACCGAAATTGCCGCCGTTATGCTTCAGCGTCAGCAGGCTTCGGCCATAATCGACGCCCGTAAGATGATAGTTGACGGCGCGGTCGGTATGGTGGAAATGGCTCTCGACCGACTTAATGAGGGCGGAAAGGTACAGCTTGACGACGAAAGAAAGGCGGCAATGGTTTCCAACCTGCTGGTCGTGCTTTGCGGCAACCACGACGCACAGCCGATAGTAAACTCGGGAAGCCTTTACTGATAAAATGAACGATAATCAGAAAAAACAGATCCCCCTACGGCTTTCACCTAAGCTCTACGCCGCGATAGCCGCCTGGGCAGAGGACGATTTCCGCTCGGTCAACGGGCAGATAGAGTATCTCCTCAGCGAATGTGTCCGTCAGAGGAAGAAAAACGGAAAATACGTTGGAGAAGAGATAGACCTCCCCCCTGAGCTCGATATTTAAAAGGAAAAGAGAATGTTCGAATGAACATTCTCTTTTTTGTTTATATATCATAAAGATTTATTACCCTTTTTCCCGCTTTTTCGGCTAGGGCTTTAAACTGTGCGGCGCCGCCTATATTATGCTTCACGTATACCACGACCGTATCGGCGCGCTTTAGCATCCATTTATTGCGGTGAACAATTGCAAATTTCGGCGGTACGGTTTCCAAGCCTTCGGGGAAGATGCTTTCTTTATAGTCTATACCGAGTTCTTCCCTTTTCGGCAGGTAAGCCGGCACAACAGCGTAATTGATAATAGGATACTTCGTTTTAAGTTTTCGCAATTTTTTAAGCACTGTATAGTCAAATTTTCCGTTGTTGCCTACAAAAAAGTTATCAGCTCCGTATTTTTCAACAAGCATAATCAAAACGTCTTCTAAAACGCCGTCAATTTCATCAAAAATTTCTTTATGCCCGAAAAATGTTACCGTCACAATTTTTTACCTCTCATCCGAATTGCACCTATATAAGTGCATAAATATCATAACACTCCCCTATAATTATGTCAAATACTTTTGCTCTCAAACGAGCACAACAAGGTGATTTGACTATGAATCCTATAGTTGAAAAGAAAATAGGTGAAAATGTCCGTCGGCTTCGTATTAAAGCCGGTCTTACCCAAGAAGCGCTTGCGGCCAAGCTTCAGCTTGAAGGCTGTGATATAACCCGAAGCGCCCTCGCAAAGATAGAGGTCGGACAAAGGCATTTATATCCCGATGAAATTATACTCCTGTGCACGATACTTAAAACGACCTACGATGAAATCTTTAATCTAAAGTAAAAAGAGAATGTTCGGATGAACATTCTCTTTTTTTGTTGGTTTTGGGTCAGGTTTGTGTGTTATCCCGTTTGGATTTGCTTAATAGGGCTTCCATCATCCACCAGGCGGCCAAAGGCCGCAATTAAATCCGTTTCCCTTTTGGAAACGGGTGAAATCCCTTACGGGATGAAATCACTGCGTGATGAAATCCACTGCGGCGGATGAAAGGGATTTGATTTCATTATACGTAAAAATTGGATGTTATCCCGTTTGGATTTGTGGGGTAGGGCTTCCCTCATCCACCAGGCGGCCAAAGGCCGCAATTAAATCCGTTTCCTCTTTGGAAACGGGTGAAATCCCTTACGGGATGAAATCACTGCGTGATGAAATCCGCTGCGGCGGATG
>SFWF01000023.1 GCA_004560045.1 bacterium
TGCGGCTCGGTCTCTCGCGGCTCTGACGACGCACTGTGTCGTCATTCACTACCGCTCGTACGCTTCGCTACCCTGCTAGGGAAGGCCGACGGATACCGAAGCAGTCTTATTTTCGGTATCCGTTTTAAATTTCAACTTTCAATTTTCAATTATATATCTGCGCCGAAGGCGTTACTCTTTTCTGTTCACTGTCCACTGTCCACTGTCCACTGCGACCCTCGTCCCCAGGCCCTCGTCCCTAACCTTTCCCATTTCCCCTTTCCCCTTTCCCTAAAAAAAAAGACCCTTTCGGGTCTTTTTTTATCAGTACATTCCGCCGCCTGCGGCTGCTGCAGCGGCTGCGGCCGCCTTGTTTGCCTTGGCGTCTTCTTTATTTTCTGCAACGAGGGTCTCGGTGGTGAGGACCATAGAGGCTACCGATGCGGCATTCTGAAGAGCAGAACGGGTAACCTTGGTAGGATCGACGATACCTGCCTCGATCATATCGACGTAGGTCTCGTTATAAGCGTCGAAGCCGTAGTTTGCCTTATCCTCAGAAACGATCTTCTCTATGATGACCGAGCCTTCAAGGCCTGCGTTTAAGGCGATCTGACGGATAGGAGCCTCAAGAGCCTTAAGGACGATATTAACACCCGTCTTTTCGTCGCCCTCGGTAGCATCGAGGAGAGCCTTAACCGAGGGAATGGCATTAACTAAAGCAGTACCGCCGCCTGCAACGATGCCTTCCTCGACGGCGGCCTTGGTAGCGGCAAGAGCGTCTTCGATTCTGAGCTTCTGCTCCTTCATCTCAACCTCGGTAGCGGCTCCGACCTTGATTACTGCAACGCCGCCTGCAAGCTTGGCAAGGCGCTCGTTAAGCTTCTCGCGGTCGAACTCAGAGGTAGTAACGGCGATCTGATTCTTGATCTGAGCAACTCTGTCCTTAATTGCGTCGGGTGAGCCTGCGCCGTCGACGATGATGGTGTTTTCCTTACCGACCTTGACCTGACGGGCACGGCCGAGCTGAGTCATTTGAGTCTCCTTAAGGTCGAGACCGAGCTCCTCGGTAATAACCTCACCGCCTGTAAGGATAGCAATATCCTGAAGCATTTCTTTTCTTCTGTCGCCAAAGCCGGGAGCCTTAACACCAACGCAGACGAAGGTTCCGCGAAGCTTATTAACGATAAGGGTGGAGAGAGCCTCGCCCTCGATGTCCTCGGCGATAATAACAAGCTTTTTGCCGGCCTGAACGATCTGCTCAAGAATGGGAAGGATATCCTGAACAGAGGAGATCTTTTTATCGGTTATAAGAAGGAACGCGTCATCGATAACGGCCTCCATCTTATCGGTATCGGTAACCATATAGGGGGTGATGTAGCCGCGGTCGAACTGCATACCCTCGACGACCTCACTGTAGGTTTCGGCGGTCTTGGATTCTTCAACCGTAATAACTCCGTCGGCAGAAACCTTTTCCATAGCCTCGGCGATAAGCTTTCCTACGAAATTATCACCTGCGGAAACGGTAGCAACACGCTCGATATCGGCGGTTCCCGTAACCTTTTTGGAGTTAGCGATAACCGTTTCTACTGCGGTATCAACGGCCTTCTTGATTCCCTTTTTAACCACCATTGGATTAGCGCCTGCGGCAACGTTCTTCATTCCCTCTAAGATAAGGGCCTGAGCAAGAACGGTTGCGGTAGTGGTACCGTCACCTGCGCAGTCGTTGGTCTTGGTAGCGACCTCTTTAACGAGCTGTGCTCCCATATTTTCGAAGGGATTATCAAGCTCTACTTCCTTAGCGATTGTAACGCCGTCGTTAGTGATAAGAGGAGCGCCGTAGCTGCGCTCTAAGACAGCGTTTCTGCCCTTGGGTCCAAGGGTCACCTTAACGGCGTTAGCAATTTTGTCAACGCCTGCCTGAAGGGCTTTTCTGGCCTCTTCACCAAAAATAATTTCTTTTGCCATTTTATATTGCCTCCAAAAAATTACTCAACGATTGCAAGTATATCCGACTGACGGACGATGGAGTACTCTTCTCCGTCGACCTTAACTTCGGTTCCTGCGTACTTTGCGGTTATGACCTTATCGCCGACCTTAACGAACATTTCTACGTCGTTTCCGTCGACCTTGCCGCCGGGGCCTACGGCCACTACCTCGGCAATTTCGGGCTTTTCTTTAGCCGACGCGGTAAGGATGATTCCGCTTTTGGTCGTTTCTTCAGCCTCGCAGGACTTTAAAACGACCCTGTCACATAAGGGTTTAATTGTCATTTTAAATGCCTCCAAACAATATTAGCTATAAGAATTAGCACTCTAAGTTTCCGAGTGCTAATTATATTTTACCAAGTTTTTCTTAAAAATCAAGGGGTTTTATAAAAGTTATTAATTTATTCATATTTCGGCGGGTAAAGCAAAGTTTATGGCCTTCTCGAGTATTTTGCATTTAAGGCTTTTGGTATGTATTATTTCGCCGTCGAGGCTTACGGGGATCTCCTTTTCGGCCTCAAATTCGAAGCTTTTGTACCTACCCGAGGTACACTCGTCAATTTTTTCGTGCTGACCCTTTTTATAAAGAGGTAAAAGGCCGAATATCTGACGCTTTTTAATGGTATCGATGGTCACACAGTTTAAAACTCCGTCGGTAATGTCGGCACCCGGCGCGCTTATATAGCCTCCACCGTATACGGGGGCGTTTGCACAGACAGCAAAGAGGAAGCTACCCTCCTTAAAAAGCTTTCCGTCGGCCATAACCTTCATTTTTATACCGATCTTTCCGAGGAAGGTCTTTATAAGGGCCAAATTATAGGCCATATTGCCCGAGATTAAAGGCAGACGCTTATAACGCTGCATAGTGTCGGCGACCTGAGCGTCGAGACCTGCACAGCACTGATTCATACAGTACTTATCCCCCGCCTTTATAAGGTCTATCGGGAGAAGGGTTCCGTTTTTCTGCGCCCCGATGTTTAAAAAGCGCTTTTTCAAATCGAAGCCGAAGAATTTTATAAAATCGTTGGCTGAGCCTGTCGGAATAACGCCGATAGCCGCGTTTTTACGGCCCGCAATTCCGTTTAAGACCTCAAAGGAGGTTCCGTCGCCGCCGCAGGCAAAAACTCTTACCTCATCGCCTGTTTCGGCCTCGGCCGCCGCCATACGCTCGGCGTCGCCTGACGCTTCGGTTATAAGAATTTTAGCCTCGTCTCCGTATACCTTTTTAATATCCTCGGTAAGCTTTTGGGTACTGTCCTTTTTTCCTGCCGCGGGGTTTATGATGTATACGTCCCTCATAAATTTTCTCCTATTATTTAAAATACATAAAGAGTTGGCATTTTATCATTCCGTTATAAAGCTTTCGGCGTTTATCCGCATTTCTTCCGAAAAGCTTTTCGAAATCCTCATCGGGGCTTATGACGAAGTATTTTTTACCCTGACCGGGAACGAATACGTTGCCCATAACCTTATATATCTCCTGCGCCTGCTTTATATCGAGCAGACGCTCGCCGTAGGGAGGATTGGTAACGGTTAAAAATCTTCCGTCGGGGGCCTTGAAGTCTTTAATATCGCCGAGGGATACCTTAACGTATTTCGAAACGCCTGCCTTAGCGGCGTTTTCTTCGGCAAGCTTTACCGCCGCGGGGTCGATATCGGTACCGTAGGCTCTGAAATCGATGTCTCTGAGTATCTTATCCTGCGCCGCCATTCTTTCCTCACGCCATACCTGCTCGGGAACGAAGCCAAAGCGCTCGGCCGCAAAGAAACGGCGAAGTCCGGGAGCCATTTTAAGGGCCATCATAGCCGACTCGATAAGGATGGTACCGCTTCCGCAGAAGGGGTCGTAAAGGGTCGTATCGGGGAAGATACGGGCCGTATCGCATATAGCGGCGGCTAAGGTCTCTTTAAGGGGGGCCTCGTTGGATTTTCTTCGGTATCCGCGTTTATGAAGACCCTCGCCCGAGGTATCGATCATAACGGTCACGCGATTTTTAAGAATTGAAAAACGGATCTTTACCTCGTAGGCCGTCTCGGGAAACCAGCTTATTTTATAAACCAATTTAAGCCTTTCGACTATGGCTTTTTTGATTATCGACTGACAGTCGGGGATACTGTGCAGGGTTGAATTAAGGCTATAGCCGTTTACGGGGAAGGCGTCGTCTCGGCCGATAAACTCCTCCCAAGGGATAGCCTTTACGTTTTGGAAAAGCTCCTCAAAGCTTTCGGCATCGAACTCGCCCGCATTTATGCAGATTCGCTCGCAGTAGCGGGAATTTATATTGGCACGGGCCAACACATTAAGGTCGCCCTCGAAGTTTACGCGACCGTTTTCGGCCTTTACATTTTCGGCGCCCATACGTTCAAGCTCGAAGGCGGCAATTCCTTCAACTCCGAAAAGGCAGGGCGCGGTATATTTAAGTTTCGTCATTTTTGTCTCCGTCAGATTACAGTAGTTGCGTGGCGGGTCACGTGGCAACCGATATTAACGGCTACGGGCAGACCCGCAATATGCGTAGGTGCGGTTTCGATATTGACTCCAAGGGCGGTGGTAACTCCGCCAAAGCCCTGCGGTCCGATATCTAAAAAATTTATTTCCTTTAAAAGCTCCCTTTCAAGCTCGGCATAAAAGGGGTCGGGGTTTCTTAGGTCGGTACTGCGGCAAAGGGCAATTTTCGAAAGCAGAGCGCACTGCTCAAAATCGCCTCCTATACCAACACCCACCACCATCGGGGGGCAAGGATTGCTTCCCGCCTTTTTAACGATATCGATAACGGCCTTTATAACGCCCTGACGTCCCATAGCGGGGGTAAGCATTGCGACGCCGCTCATATTCTCGCTTCCGAAGCCCTTGGGGGCAACCGTCAGCTTTATTTTATCGCCTTCGACAATTTTCACGTGTATTATCGCAGGGGTATTATCCCCCGTATTAACTCGGTTAAGGGGGTCCTTTACCACCGATTTTCTGAGCAGGCCCTTTTCGTAGCCCTGCCTTACACCTTCGTTTACGGCCTCCTCGAAGCTACCGCCTACAAGATGCACGTCCTGCCCTATTTCGGCAAAGACTACCGCCATACCCGTATCCTGACATACGGGGATATCAAGCCTTTCGGCAGCATCGATATTATCGCGGATATCGGTCATAATCGATTTCGCAAGGGGCAGGGTCTCGGCCGTCTTAGCCTCGTCGATACGGTCGATTATATCGGAGGTAAGCCGCTTGTTTGCAGAAATCGAAAGCTCGCAAACGGCGGCTTCGACCTCTTTTACTGAAATTTCTCTTATCATAGTTATCCTTTTAAAAAAAATAGGCGGAACGCTTATGTGGTCCGCCTATGGTTTTACTATTTTGTACCGCGTCTCGAACGCTTAGCGTCGGGATTTTTGCGCTTAAGGTCCGAAAATTTTTCGTCGCTGGTGGCCTTGAATTTGCTCATCATATCTTCAAAAGAGGTAGCTTCGCTCTTTTTGGCGGTCCAGACGTAGGAACCGTCGGGAGCGGGCGCGGAAGCCTTTGGATTATAGGCTTTTTTCTCGCGGCGCTCGGGCTTTTGAGCTTCGGTGTCTTTAGGCTGCGCCTGCTTAATACTGAGGCTGATTTTTCCGTCGTCGGATACCGAAAGAATCTTTAGCTTTACGCTATCGTTTTCTTTAACGAAATCGCGGATCTCGCTGACGTAGGTGTGGGCGATTTCGGAAATATGTACCATACCTGATTTTCCTTCACCAAGGTCGACAAATACTCCGTAATCTTTAACTGCTGTGATTTTTCCTTCGACGATATCGCCTACTGTGAGCTGCATTAGGTTTGCTCCTCCTCGAAAATGACCGTTAAACTGCCGAAAAAACTAACTTCCCGAAATATCCTCAAATACGACGTCGCCGGGATAGCCGTAGCCCTGATCGTAAAGCTCCTGCTCAAAAAGGTCCTTAATATCCTCGTTTTCGAGAAGCTCCTCAACGTCCTTGCCTTCGAAATCCTCGGCGGTAATATTACCTACGGAGTTTTCTTTTTCGTCAATTCTGTTTTCGGTTTCGCGGTTCAAAGCGTCGTAGCCGGCTTTTTCATCTTTTTTCGCGCTAAGCTCGCCGAAAAGACCCGAAAGAGAAAAAACCATATAACCGCAAAAGGCCACTATTAGGATGCTTAAAAGTATACTTTTTCTCATTTTTCGTTCCTTTCCTTGACCCTTAGGGCAGTTTTCTTTAGTATACACTATCTATTGACTTTTTTTCAACCTTTTTTTAATAATTTCGGATATTTTTTTAATGATTTTTGAAAAAAAGGTTATCACAGGCGAAAAAACGGCCTTTATCCCTCTGTTCAAAAGAGAAAAAAGGACCCTGATCGGCTTGATAACAAGGGCCGCCGCAAGTCTCAGTACGGGAGACAGGGCCTTTTTATAGGCGGCAAAGCCAAGGGCCGCTCCGAGCAGCAGATAACCCCTCACCTCCCCGTTAGTTACGGTTAAAAGAAAACAGAAATTTATAACGGCAATAAAGGCGAAGTATAAAAGGTCTACGGCAAATACCGAGATGGCCGAAGCTTCCCGTCTTCGGACGGGAAATCGGAAAAGGTCGTAGATAAGTCCGTATATACCTCCGAGAAGAATACTTTTTAAAAAGGAAAATATCTGGGCGGCAAAATCTATTTCCCACATACTTTATTTTAAAAGCTTTCGGATAAAGCCCTTACCTCCCCCGTCGGAGGAATAGACGAAGGCTTGGATATCACCCTGCATAAAAAGCTCGCCGCTGGTCGCGCTGAAGGAATCGATCACAAGATTTTCGCCCCTTACGG
This sequence comes from bacterium, assembly GCA_004560045.1. Classification (GTDB taxonomy): domain Bacteria; phylum Bacillota; class Clostridia; order Oscillospirales; family Acutalibacteraceae; genus SFWF01. The sequence continues at coordinate 6,766 of SFWF01000023.1, forward strand.
TAAGAAGTCCCTCGACGGTATCAAGGGTCACCGACTCCTCGTCGAAAACCTTTACCTCCCTTACTCCGCTCATATTTATCTTTTTTCGCTGCTGACATATAAGATTATGCATAGCGCCGTTTCGTTCTTCGGACATAAAAACACCACCTACTTAAAATATATTAAGTCGGGCGGTGTGATATTACTCCTCGATTATTTTATAAAGCAGAGGGGCGTCGTCCTTTTTAATTACCTCGGCGACGTTTACTACCTCGGCCTTTACGGTTCGGCTTCCGAAGGCGATCTCAAGAATATCGCCTACCTTTACGTCGTAGGAGGCCTTTACGGCTCGGCCGTTTACCGAAACTCTTCCCGCGTCGCAGGCCTCGTTGGCGACGGTGCGCCGTTTGATTATACGGGAAACCTTTAAAAATTTATCTAATCTCATTAAAATTCTCCTGAAAAGAACAAGCCGCTCAGAAGCTCCGAGCGGCTTTTAATCTGTTAAAAATTATTTTGCAACAGCGTTCTTAAGAGCCTGTCCGGCCTTGAAAGCGGGAACCTTGGTAGCCGCGATCTGAATGGTCTCTTTGGTCTTGGGGTTAACGCCGGTACGGGCAGCGCGCTCACGAGCCTCGAAGGTTCCGAAGCCAACAAGAGCAACCTTGTCGCCGGCCTTCATAGCATCGGTAACGGTAGCTACGAATGCAGCAAGGGCAGCATCAGCGTCTTTCTTAGAAATACCTGCTTTTTCAGCAACAGCAGCAACTAATTCGGTTTTGTTCATTATAGATTACCTCCAAATAATATTTCGAACGGAATTATCCGTCAGAATACGTGGTGAATTATAAAGTACCGTTTTTCTCTTTTTCTTCGAAATCGGAAATATAGGAGTCGGTGGCGGCGGCCAGAGCCTCCTCGGCATTTATCTTAAGGGAGTTTTGAATTCCTGCAGAGAGGAAAAGAAGCTTTCCGTAGGCGGCAAATTTTTCCGAGTCGGTGACGGCATTTTTAAGCTCGTCCGCGGCTTTTAAAAGCTCGCCGTTTTCAATCGGATCTTCGAGGACTACGCCCGCTTTACCCGCCCGCTTTTGAACCTTAGCGGCACGCATTAGCGCAGGAAAGGCCTTCGGTACGCTTTTAAGGGTTTCGGTAGCGGTCTCCTGATGCTTTTCCTTCTTCTTGATAGCCTCCCAGCGGTCGAGCACGGCAGACGAGGTCTCGATATGCTCCTCGCCGAAAACGTGAGGATGACGAAGGATTAGCTTTTTGCAGATTCCGTCGACGACCTCCTCAAAGGTAAATTCGCCCTTTTCACGGGCTATTTGCGCGTGAAAAACGACCTGCAAAAGCACGTCGCCCAATTCCTCGCACAAGGCATCCTTATCAAAATTATCTATCGCGTCGGCTACCTCGTAGACTTCTTCGATAGCGTTGTTTCGGATACTTTGATGCGTCTGTTCCCTATCCCAAGGGCAACCGTCGGGGCTTCTGAGAGCTTCCAAAATTACGAGAAGCTGATTCATAGAATACCTTCCGTCGTTTCCCTCTGCTATTATTTTTACCATATTTTGCTCCTAAAATCAACTGTTTTTTTGTCAAATGTTTCAATTATTGTCCTAAAAGCCAAAATTTAAAGGTCATTTTTGGCTATTTTAAGCAAAAAAAGCTATATCCACAGGGTTTCTTCTTTAAAAAGGGCTCTTAGTGAATCGAGCATAAGGTCGATCAGAAGGGCTTCTTTTATAGAATTCATCTCGGTATAGGCGGTTTTTGCGTCGTCTCCCGCGTCGTCGGATATGCGTCGGATAGAGGCAAACGGGGTAGACGTAAGGGCGCAAACGTAGGCTATTGCGGCCGTTTCCATATCGCAGGACATAGCACCGAATTCGGTCTTTAAAAATTCCTTTTTGGTACCGTCGGAAATAAAGCTGTCGCCGCTTACGGCAACCCCCTTCTTAATTCCTTTGAAGGTATTTCCGAGAAGGGTCAAAAGGCGCTCGTCGGTATGATAAACGTATTCCTGACCCGGCTTCTGACAAAGCTTATAGCCAAGGGGGGTCAGATCGAAATCGTGCTCGATGCAGTCGGTGACAAGCATAAGCTCACCGCGGGAAATTCCGCTTATTCCACCCGAAAGGCCTGCGTTAAGGATGACCTCGCAGCCCTCGCCGCAAAGGGCGGTGGTGACGGTGGCGGCGTTGACCATACCTACTCCGCAGTTAACGATATGAGCCTTTACGGTTTTACCGTCTTGCTTAAACTCGAAGGAAAGGCCTTCCCTGGTATAGAAATTCGCCTGACCGGCTCCCAGCTCGTCGATTTTATCTTTTATCGGTAAGTATTCATCGGAATCGGCGATAACGATACCGACCTTAAGTTCGTTTTTCATATTATTCCTCCGCTTTATTGTCCTTCGGGGGATTCTTTTTGGTCTCCTCGAGAAGAATAAGCTTTTTATTTATATCGGCGATTATGGAATCTGCCTTTTTGGGCGGAAGTTCACCGCCCTCGGATATCGCATCAAAGCAGACCCTGCCAAGAGCCTCGTAGTCCTTGGCAAGCTTGGCCTCGATGGCGGTTATATCAAGCTTATACTTTCCCGCACGGGCAACGTTTCCTGCTTTTTTATAGGCCGATTCGAAAACGTCTTTTGCTTTTGACATAAGGTTATCAAGATTCATTATACTTTCTCCAAAAATATTTATTTTAAAGTATTCAAAGCTTTCTACCCTATAAACTCGCGGATAAGGGAGTTTTCGGGGATAAGACTTTCGTCTATGTGGGTAAATTCTTTAAGTCCCTCGGCGATAAGGCTTACGTACTCGTAAAAGGGATGAGTTTTATCGAGCTTCTTTATCATAGCGATAAACTCGTCACGGTATAAAGCCGGCTCGAAGGCGTGCATGGTATGAATATGAAAATCGGCGAACCGTATAAAGCCGTAGAGGAATTTATCCTCCGCCTCCACTACCCCGCCCCAGAAGCTCAGCGTCCTTAGAATATCTGAATTTCGGAATCTTCGGTCGCGCAGGCTTCTTCGAACCAGACGAAGCTTTCTTCCCGTAAGTATTACCTCGTCCCTATCGTTTTTAATCGGGGTATAGGCGCTTATATAAAGCTTTAAAAGACGGTCTTTGGTCAGGGCTTCGGTTATTACGGGGTTTAGCCCGTGAATGCCCTCCAAAATAAGGATTCCGTCGGCTTTAAGGTTGGTCGGGTTAGCATCTTTATGAGAAGCTCCGCTTTTGAAATCGTATACGGGAAGCCTTGCGGTACCCTTTTCCAGAAGCTCGGTGGCGCAGTCGTGCAGAAGCTCGGTGTTAAGGGCCTCCACCGATTCGGGATCTACCTTACCTACGCCGACGATATCGCGGGAATAGTAAAAATTGTCCAAAGATACCACAAGCGTATCTATTCCCATAGTCTCCAGCATTTCGCAAAGAATATTCGCGGTAGTGGTTTTTCCCGCCCCCGAGGGGCCTGCGATAGAGATAATCCGTATATGTCTGTTATCAGAAATATAGGCGGCGACCGCTTTAATTTTAGAGCGGTATTCACCGTCACATTCGGCTATAAAGGCGGCGGGGTCGGTTTTAAGCCTGCAATTTATCTCAGATACCGTATTTATCATAGAAATCGAGGATTCCTTTCTTGCGCTCTATAAGCTCGTCAAATCTGTTTATATATTCATACGGATATTTAAAGTTGAATATTCGCTCGATATAGTCGCCACCCGGCTCACGAAGCTTGGTAACGGCCGAGGCTCCGCAGGCAAGTATGGTATGAGTTTCGTCCATTATGTAGACGTTATAAAGTCCCTCATAGCCGCGTTTGGCATAGCCAACGTTTTCGAGGTTTCCTACCGTTTTGCTCTGACGGTACATATAGTAGGGCACTATTCCCTTTTCGGTCAGGGTCTTTCGGGCGTAACGCACCATTTCGGAGGCGATGACCCCCGTTTCTATTTCGGGAAGGGCTCCCGTAGTAGAGATAGTCGCCGCCTTTTTAACCGAAAGAGAATGAACGGTAATGCTTTCGGGGTCGAGCTTTAAAAGAGTATCGAGGGTATTTTTAAAGCTTTCGGCGGTATCGGTAGGAAGGCCCGCGATAAGGTCCATATTTATATTATCGAAGCCTATTTCCCTTGCGAGAGAGAAGGCATCTACGGTCTGCTTGGCGGTATGCTTTCTTCCGATAGCCTCTAAGACCGAGTCGTTCATGGTCTGCGGATTGACGCTTATTCTCGTAGCGCCACCCTTCTTTACAGCCATCAGCTTATCGGCGTCTATTGCGTCGGGACGGCCCGCCTCTACGGTATATTCGCGGATACCCCTAAGGTCGAAGTTTTCGGAAATGGCGGTCATAAGGGTTTCGAGGCCCTTTGCCGACAGTGCTACGGGAGTACCGCCGCCGATATAGACCGTTTCGAGCTTAAGGCCTGTTTTTTCGGCGATCTTTGCGGTTTCGGCAAGCTCTTTGCACAGGAGGGACAGATAGCCGTCGATAAGCTTACCCGCTTTATCTACCGAATGAGACACAAAGGAGCAGTAGGAGCAGCGGCTCGGGCAAAAGGGAATTGAAACGTAAAGGCTATAGGAATTTCGGCTGTTTTTAGCGGTAATAGCCTGCTCGGGAGCCGAGGAGTCGCGGCAGAGGCTTATTTTTTCCTCGCTGACGAAAAGCTTTTCGGAGAAATAGCGCTCGGCGGCCTCTCTGCCCTCCCGTTCACACATACGGGAGTAGAGCTTCGCGGGACGGACACCGGTTAAAAGTCCCCATTCGGGGGTATAACCCGTAGCCTCGGTAAAGCACCTGAAAAGGCAGGTAGCAAGGCTCAGCTCGGCGATTTTGGGATCGCTATCCGAAAGCTCCGCTTCTTCGGTATAGGTTTTTCCGCCGAAATAAAGCTCGGCCCTTACTCTATCCGACAGAAGGGTCGTTACGGCGCAGGTTTCGGACTTTTCGGCATAGCTTAAAATATTTATTTTTTCAAAGGGTAAAAATATACGGCAAAGCTTTTCAAGCTCGTAATTAAAGCCGTGATTTACGTTACAAAGGTTCATATATAATCACTCAGGTCCTGCATATAAGGGTTATGCAGTTTTTCCTTTAAGAGGGTCGTAGAGTCGCCATGACCGGGATAGAGAATAAGGTTTTCCTCGATTTCGGCAAGGCGCTTCAGAGATTTGGTAAGGGCGGCACTATCTCCCGTAGGAAAGTCGGTACGGCCTACCGAATACTCGAAAAGGGTATCGCCCGTAAAGAGGTTTTCGCCAAGTCGGTAGCAGACCGAGCCTGCGGTATGACCGGGGGTATATAGCACCTCGAGCTTTTCTTTGCCAAGGTCGATAATATCTCCCTCGCTAACCTTTATATCGGCATAAAAGGGCTCCTGAGAAAGGCCTACAAGGGAGGACAGGCTAAAGCGGTCGTTATAAAGTCCTACCTCATCCATAGCGCCGATCACTATTTTAGCGCCGTATTTATCTCTTAGCTCCTTTGCGCCTAAGATATGGTCAAAATGAAAATGTGTCAGGAGGATAAGGCGCTCTTTATCGCTGTTTTCGCCAAGGAAGCTCTGCGCCTCGGCAAAGGGGGCGGCAGGGTCGATAACAAGGGCGGCAGAATCGGTTAAAACGAGGTAGCAATTAGCCTCGTTCCCGCCAAAATACAGTGTTTTAATGTCCATTTATTTTCTCCAAAGGGTAGAATCCAAGGTCAGGGTAACGGGGCCGTCGTTTAAAAGCTCTACCTTCATTTCGGCTCCGAAGACCCCCTTTTCTACGGGCAGATTCTCTTGCTCGGAAAGGCCTTCGCAGAAATACTCGTAAAGGCGGTTGGCCTCTTCAGGCGGCATGGCGGGGTCGAAGGAGGGACGGGTTCCCTTTCTTATATCGGCACAGAGGGTAAAGTTAGAAATAACGAGAACGCTTCCCCCGATATCCTTTACCGAAAGATTCATTTTATCGTTTTCGTCGGTAAAAATACGCATAGCGGCTATTTTTTTAGAAAGTATCTGCGCATCCTCCTCGGTGTCCTCTTTAGTGACGCCCAGGAGCACGAGCAGGCCTTTATCGATCTCGCCGACGGTATTTCCCTCTACCCGAACCGAGGCAGAGGCTACGCGCTGAACTACTGCTTTCATTATCGGTTGACCCTTTCTACGGTATAGACGCCGCTGAGCTTTCTGAGCCGTTCGATAATACTCTTTAAATGCTCAAGGCCTTCGGTAGCAACCGTTACGCTTATAAGGCAGTTTCCTCCCTTTACGGCGCGGGCATTTACGGCGTGAAGGTTAACGTGCATATTGAAAAGCAGGTTTGTAACGTCGGCCAAAAGTCCGTCGCGGTCGAGAGCGGTTATCTGAAGAGAGGCGGTAAAGCTTGAACGCTCGATCTCCGAGTCGGCCCAATAGGATTTTATCCAGCGGTTGGGCTCGGCGGCATTTGCGATATTTACGGGAACGTTAACGCAGTCGCGCTTATGAACCGAAACGCCGTGACCGCGGGTAATAAAGCCGATTATGGGGTCGCCCGGCAGAGGAGCACAGCACTTTGAAAGCTTAACGAGACAGTTTTCGATTCCCTCGACGATAACTCCCTCGGGGGAACGGACGGTATGCTTCTGGATATACTCCTCGACGGTTGGGGGAGTTGCCGCTTTGACAAGCTTCTGAGCGTCCTCCTTAAGCTTGGGAACAAGCTTTTCGAGGAAGATTCCGCCGTAGCCGATAGCGGCATAAAGCTCGTCGACGTTTGCGCATTTCTGCTTTCTGGCGACCTCTTCGAGAAACTCCTTCATCTCCTTTTCGGGAAGAACGATAGAATTTCGTCTCAGCTCGGCCTCAAGGGCGGTACGGCCCGTTTCGATATTTTCTTCTCTTCTCTCCTTCTTAAACCAGGAACGTATCTTGGCCTTCGCGGAGCTTGTTACGGCAATATTCAGCCAGTCACGGGAGGGGCCGTGGCCTGCGGCGTTTGTGGTAAGGATCTCGATGACCTCGCCCGTTTTTATGACGTGGTTTATCTGAACGATCTTTCCGTCGACCTTGGCACCGATCATTTTAACGCCTACCGCCGAATGTATGGCGAAGGCAAAGTCGATTACGGTCGAGCCTACGGGCAGATTTATAACGTCGCCCTTGGGGGTAACGGCAAAAACGTCCTCCTGAGAAAGGTCGATTTTTATGGTTCTTATAAGGTCGCCCGTATCCTCCTCGGCCTCGAGTATCTGACGGATCCAGGAAAGACGGTCCTCCATCCGCTTATTGGTGGTGGTAATTCCTTCCTTATACTTCCAATGAGCGGCGATTCCGAGCTCGGCGGTATGATGCATCTCGAAGGTTCGAATCTGAATTTCAAAGGGTACCGCCTGACGACCGATAACGGTAGTATGAAGAGACTGATACATATTGGGCTTAGGGGTAGATATATAGTCCTTAAAGCGGTTAGGAATAGGGCGGAACATATCGTGCATAATACCGAGGACGTTATAACAGTCGTTTACGGTATCGGTAATTATACGGAGAGCGTAGACGTCGTAAATTTCGTCGAAATCCTTGCCCTGAACAAACATTTTACGGTAGATTCCGGGAACCGATTTAACTCGGGACTGCAGAACAAAGTTTACCCCCGGCATATCGTTTTTAAGGCGTTCCTCAATACGCTCGCGGATAATTTTAAAGGTGCTTTCCCTGAAGTCCTGCTTAGCGCTAAGGAGACCTTCTATCTCGTGATAGGCAATGGGGTCAAGGTGCTTTATAGCAAGGTCCTCAAGCTCGTCTTTAATGGGACGGATACCGAGTCGATGTGCTATAGGGGCGTAAACCTCAATGGTCTCGAGGGCTTTATCCCTCTGCTTCTGATCGGGCATGGAGTCGATAGTGCGCATATTGTGAAGGCGGTCGGCCAGCTTTATGATTATAACGCGGATATCCTTACCCATTGCGATTAGCATTTTTCGAAGGGACTCGGCCTGCTGCTGCTCGCGGGAGATATACTGAATTCGGCCGATCTTGGTAACGCCGTCGACGATAAGGGCAACGTCGGCGCCGAACATCGACTTTATCTGCTCAAGCTCTATATCGGTATCTTCGACGACGTCGTGAAGCAGAGCGGCGGCTATAGACTCGGAGTCCATACCGAGACCGACTATGATTTTAGCAACGCTGAAGGGATGAAAATAGAATTCTTCCTTACTCTTGCGGTACTGACCCTTATGGGCATCGACGCAAAGCTCGAAGGCGCGACGAATAAGGTCGAGATCGTATTCCCCACCCTGCTGTTTAATAAGCGATTCAAGATGCTCAAAGTTTTTTTCATATTTGGGCTCTAATACCATCAGATCTCACCCCTTAGTTTTTTTAGAATGTTAGCGTCGCCGAGATTTACCTTGGCTCCCGAATTCGTGACCTTTATTACGGGAACACCCTCGTTATCGAAGACCGAGCAAAGCTTCAGCTCGCAGAGGGCCTCGGCGGCAATCAGGGCCTTTGCGTAGCCGACCGAATTTATATTTGCGGCTACTATCCTATCGGTTGAGGCGGGAGTTTTTAAAAGAAATTTATAAACTACCCCTATTTCCTCACGGGTAGGGATTATATCCGAGTAATTCTTATTATTACCCGATTTAAAGTCCTCATAAAGAGCAATACTGTCGATAAGGTCTTCCTCAACAAGTCCCGAAGGCCTTATATCCTTAAGAGAAACGGTAAGGTTCAGGTTTCCGCCGTAGAAATTCGTATCGACGGTTACGGCAATATCCACCGTTTCGCCTACACCGTAGGGAAAGGCAGCTATAGGAGTTCCGAAAAGCATCGTGGGGAAGGTAGTTTCCCCTTTTTTGAAGGTAAGGCGCAGGTGCTTTCCGCTACCTACCGAGGAAATTTTATCGAGCGTGACCCCGAAAAATCCGAAAAGGGGAACGGGATTTCCCGTACCGAAGGGCTCAAGCTGCTTTACAGACTCGGCTAAATCTACCGAAAGGGCGTCGGGGTTAAGCTTACAGTCGAGTTTTACCTCAGAGAGTACCCAAGGAAAACGGGCGGCATATTCGTTAATGGCGCGGCGGAAGGAGTCGATAAGCGACGCGTCGAGGGTTACGCCTGCGGCCATTTCGTGACCGCCGAATTTTGAAAGAAGATAAGAGCAGTCGCTTAGGGCATCGTAGATCGAAAAGCCCTTTATGCTTCGGCAGGAGCCGTTGGCAATTCCGTTTTCTACCGAAAGGACTATGGTGGGACGGCCGTATTTTTCGGCAATACGGGCGGCTACTATTCCGATAACTCCGCAGTGCCAGCCCTCGCCCGAAACGACTATAACGCGGTTATGCTTATAGCCTTTTTTATCGACGATTTTCGACGCTTCGGTAAAAATCTGCTTTTCTATTCCCTGACGGCGGATATTTTCGTTATTAAGCACCGAGGAAAGGCCCTCGGCCACCTCATCGTCGTCGGTAAGGAGCAACTCGCAGGCACGGGCGGCATCCCCCATTCTTCCGGCGGCATTTATTCTCGGGGCAATTCCGAAGGCAAGACGGGAGGCGGTAAGGGTTCCGTCCTCTATAGTGGCGGCGCGGCAAAGGGCCGTAAGACCCCTTCGGCTACCGTTCGCAATAAGGTTAAGGCCTTCTCTGACCACCGTTCGGTTTTCGTTTACAAGGGGCATAACGTCGGCAACAGTGCCGAGGGCAACGAGATCGCCGTAATCGGACAGCATTTCTTCGGGAGAACGACCCTCTATGGCGCAGACCACCTTAAAGGCTACGAATACTCCGCAGATATCCTTAAATTCGCTTATATCGTCGGGTCTGTGCGGATCTATAACGGCGTCGGCCTCGGGAAGCTCGCTTCCGGGCAGGTGATGATCGGTGACGACCACCTTCATACCGCAGTCTTTCGCATAACGGACCTCGGCGGTAGCGGCAATTCCGTTATCGACGGTAATTATAAGGTCAAAATTTTCACTTTTAAGACGGTCGATGGCCGACATATTTATACCATAGCCGTCCTTTTCGCGGTCGGGAATAAAGTAGGATACCCGTGCGCCGCGGTTTTTAAGATAGCTGTACATAAGGGCGGTGGCGGTAACGCCATCCACATCGTAGTCGCCGAAAACGGCAATTTTTTCCTCAGCCCAGACCGCTTCATTGATTATTTCGGCGGCCTTTTCGATATCGGAAAGCTCGTAAGGGTCGGCAAGCATTACCTCGTCGGTGAGAAATTCAGACAGCTCGTAAGGGTCGGTATAGCCGCGTCCCGAAGCAATAAGGGCAACGAAGGCATCAATATCACATTCCTCGGCAAGCTCCGCCGCCAAGGCCTTATCGATAGGGTTTACCGTCCAACGTTTAAACTGCATTTTCCTCACCTGCCTTAAAAATAAGTATTATTATTTTATTATATCAAATATACCGATTTATTGCAACAACAAAAAAGAACTCCCGACGGAGTTCTTTTTTAATTTTCTTTTTACGGAAATGCCATACCGTTTGGTTTTTACAAAATTCCGCTATCTTACCAAAGGATGAAGGTCTTTTTCGGTTAGGTTTAAGAGGTTGGCAACGAGGGTGGCGTTGGAGTAGTATTTGTGAGCCTGATCGTCGTGGGCGTCGCTTCCGAAGGTAAAGAAACAGCCTTCGTCTTTAGCAATACGGAAAAGGCGCATTACTTCGAGGTTTGCGATCTCCTCGGGGGTCTTTCCGCTCATACTCGAAACGTTTACCTCGACGGCTATTCCCTTTTCGGCAGTTTTTGAGAAAAGTCGCTTTAAGGTATCGTCGGTAATCATACGCATTAAAATATTATAGTCGTAAAGGCAGCATACCGCTTCAAAGGGATGCGCCATAGAGGTTATGTATTTTGCGACGTCACTGTTTAATGTGTCCTCATATATCTGAATCATATAGTCGATATGCTTTTCGTAAGGCTCGTAGTAGGCGATGGGCATAACCATATGGGTATGGGAATTCGGCATAAGGACGAAGTCGAACTTTTCGGCCGTTTCGGGAGTTATTGCGGGGCGGCGGTTTACGGGGTCGTAATCGGTCTCACAGCCGAAGAATATCTCGGTATCGCCGAAATCTACCGCGCTGAGCTCGGGCTTTAGCTGACACAGATATTCATAGTTTTGGGGAATATAAAATCCCTTGGGATTATGCTGACCCGTGTTGTCGAGCAGGTATGCGTGAGAGTTTTCGTAGGTATCGTCCCAGAAATGATCGGAAAAGCCTGCTTTTTTTATTCCCTGCTCCTTAAAGATCTTGGCATAAGCCTCGGCGGTTGCCGACTTATGGGCGCAAAGAGAAAGATGGGAATGGATGTGAAAATCGTGGGTAATGTTCATAATAAGACTATCTCCTTTATTTAAAATATCTGTTTGTTTCTTTAGGAAAGTTTATAAGCATAAGAGACCGGGACGATAAACCTTTTATCCTTTACGGCAGAAAATATATCAAAAACTCCTTTAGCCCCCTCCTTATGTGTTCTTTATATCACATTTCGGCGGTTTTTTCAACCGATTTAGTAAAGTTTTTTCTTGACTTTATCTACCGCCTCGAATATATTTTAAGTATAAAATACTTTGAGGTGATCTTTATGAAATCGTCAGTTTCGTCATACAGCTTTCAGAAGCTTATAAACGCAGGGCTTGATACCCAATTTACCGTAATAGCTAAGGCAAAGGAATACGGCTTCGACGGTATTGAGTTTACCGATCTTGCCGTTCCCGAGGGAAAGACCGAGATAGAATACGCTAAAGAAATTAAGGCCGAGGCCGAGCGTGTCGGAATCGCGATTACAGGCTATTCGGTAGGTGCAGATCTGCTTGGTGGCTGCGACGGAGACCTCGACAAGGAAATTGAACGACTTAAAAGGAAGGTCGACGCGGCCGAGGCTCTCGGAGCTCCGATTATGCGTCACGATATAACCTTCAAAGCTCCCGACGGATATGAGGGCTACAAAAACCTTATTCCCCGTTTTGTAAGGGCCGTTCGTGCCGTTACCGATTACGCCGAAGAAAAGGGCATTCGCACCTGCACCGAGAATCACGGATTTTTCAGCCAGGACAGCGAAAGGGTCGTCGCCCTCGTAAACGCGGCAGAGCGAAACAATTTCGGACTTCAGGTCGATATGGGTAACTTCCTCTGCGTCGACGAGGACCCTGCCTTGGCGGTGGGACGCTGCGCACCCTACGCATTTAACGCCCACGTAAAGGATTTTATTTTTAAACCCGGTACCGAGGACGTCCCCGGCGACGGATTCATTCACACAAGAGCAGGAAACTACATAAGAGGTACCATCGCAGGTCACGGAGTAGTTCCCATCAGGCAGTGTGTTAAGGCCTTAAAGCGAGTAGGCTACGACGGATATCTAACCTTAGAGTTTGAAGGACTTGAGGACTGTGAGTATTCCATCAAGGCAGGACTTAAATATATAAATAGTCTTATATAAGAAAAGCGGCCAAGGGCCCGGGGCATAGGGATCAGGGCCTATGGAAGAAGCCTGCGGCGCATACAAAAACGGATACCGAAGCAATTTTGTTCTCGGTATCCGTTTTTTCTTATAGACAATATCACACGGGAGAAGCAAACTGTATAGTATGATAACATAGTTTACAGTTTGTGTGAGGACATAGTTTACAGTTTTGAAGTATAATAAAGGCATCGTAAAAACAAATCAGAGGTGTTTAAGATGTCGTGGAGGA
>SFWF01000024.1 GCA_004560045.1 bacterium
CCTCTCCGAAAAGAATCACCGTCACGGTGACACAGACGGTCATAACGATAGGATCGACGCCCATCCGCATAGCAAGAAGGGTAGCGATAGAACCCATAGCTAAGTTAACTATATTGTTTCCGACAAGAATCGCAGTGATCGTTTTCTCGAAATTATCCATCAGCTTATAGGCGGCTTTTGCGTGCTTGACGTTTCCGTCGGCCATAGCCTTTATTCTGATCTTGCTTGAGGCCGTAATCGAGGTTTCGGCCGATGAGAAGAACGCACTGAAGAAAAGCAGGGCAAGTATTGCCACAAGCATTCCCGCATTTTCTGCGATAAGGTCAAAAAAATTAGTGTTTTCGTTTGCGATCTTTAAAAGACACAATCGCCCTTCTGATATTAAACTACACCCGTCGTCCACGGACAAACCAACTCCTTAAAGTCAAAATACTTTATGTGTATACAGCGTAATATTAACATTAAACCCGTATAAAGTCAAGGGAATTTACATATTTTTTACTCAAAATCCCTGCCAAAACCTCCGAAATTTGGTTTACATAAAATCTTAATATTCGACCCTTTTCTATTGACAGTTTTTCGGTATGTTGGTATAATGTATATGTATGTTTGCGGCAGAAAGGCTAAACTTTTATGAACAAACTTAAGAAGTATCTTTCAATATTTCTTGTTATCACACTGCTTATAACCGGTATGGGTATAAACGGTGCGGTTTTTAATATCTTTGCCGCCGAAGAAAAGGTGCTTTATACCGCGACCGTCAACGTTGACGACGCTCTTAACGTCCGTGCGGGACCCGGTACGACCTACAACACGATTGGTAGCTTAAAGCCCAATGCGACGGTCAATATATATAGCGAAAAAACCGATAACGGCTGGTATAAAATAGGCTACGGTACAGGCTACGGCTACGTCAGCGCCGACTATCTTAAAAACGTAAAGCCTGTTTTAGAGTACGACTACGACGCCGACTTCGAAACAAATCTTACTAAGCAGGGCTTCCCCGAAAGCTATAAGGTAAAGCTCCGCGAGCTTCACGCTAATCATCCCAACTGGATATTCACCGCCGATCACCTGTCCATGACCTGGGCCGAGGCGGTCAAAAATGAAAGCACCGTCGGAAAAAGTCTTATACAGAACGTTAGCAGTACCCCCGATTCGTATAAATCTATGATGAAGGACGCCTATAATTGGGATAAAGGGAACTATATCGCCTATGACTCGGGAAATTGGGTCACCTGCGAGCCCGATCTGGTCGCATATTATATGGAGCCCCGAAATTTTCTTAACGAAAACTATATATATATGTTCCTCGATCAGTCCTATAATCCGAACCTTCAAAACAGCGAAGGACTTCAGAAGATACTTAAGGGAACCTTTATGGAGGGGGAATTCCCCGAGGACACCTACGAAACCTGGAACGACGTAATTATGGACGCGGCCAAGCAGTCGGGAGTAAGTCCCTACGTCCTTGCCGCAAGTATAATCATTGAGCAGGGAACGCAGGGTACGGGCGGCAGTATCAAGGGAACGATAAAGGGCTTTGAAGGTATATATAACTTCTTTAACGTCAGAGCCTACGCAAGCGGAGGATACGATGCCGTTACCTACGGACTTATGTATGCGGCAGGTGAGGGAAGCCTCGGCCGCCCTTGGAACACCCGTGCGAAATCCATAATCGGCGGCGCTGCCCACTACGCTAACGGCTACGTCAAACGCGGTCAGGATACCCTTTACTATAAAAAGTATAACGTTATAACCCCTACCTATTATATAAATCAGTATATGACCAACGTGCAGGGCGCATATCTCGAAACGGGAAAGCTAAAAAACGCCTACTCCTCTGTCAGCTCCGACGCGGCGTTGACCTTCGCGATCCCCGTATTCAAATCGATGCCCGAGGTGAATTCTACCAAGCTTCCGACCGAAAAGGGCGCCAACAACTACTATCTGCTGTCCCTAAAGGTCGACGGGAAATCGGTCGACAATTTCGATAAATACGTAAACAGCTACGAAATGATCGTGCCAAGCTCCACGAAGGAAATTACCGTCGCCGCCACAGTTCAGAGCACGGCTTCGGTAAGCGGTGCGGGTAAAATTGCCCTTAAGGAGGGCAAGAACACCATAACCCTGACGGTAACTGCCGCCTCGAAGAAAACCGCAAAGTATACTCTTTCGGTATTCAGAGAGGAAGGCTCAGGCGATTCGGGCAATCCCGGCGGAGGCGAGCCCGAGCCTACCATACCCGATCCGACCGTTACGGGTAAATACCCGATCAGTACCTACGTCAGCGGTGTTAAGGTCGGAACGACCGTTTCCGATTTTATAAAGAATTTCGGAGTTAAAGACGGAACCGCCAAGCTGTTTGGCGCAAACGGTAAAGAAAAAACCTCGGGTGTTATCGCGACGGGAGATCAGATAGCGGTTTACGATAATAAGGGCGTCCAGCGCCTTAAATACAATATAATAATTTTCGGTGATACCAACGGCGACGGAAAAATAAGCTTAGTCGACCTTGCCCGAGTTCAAAAGCATCTGCTTGGAGTAACTACCCTTAAGGGAAATCAGTCTACTGCCGCCGATGCCAATCGGGACGGGAAGCTAACTATCTTAGATCTTGCCCGAGTGCAGAAGCATCTGCTCGAGCTCACCGAAATAAAGCAATAGGGAGAAAATTATGAAAAGCATTTTAAAAAAATCGGCGGCAATTTTCCTTACCGTCTGTATCCTCTTAAGCCTTTTGACAATAAGTGTTTTCGCCAAAGGCTCCTCTTCAATAGCCTTCAGTAAAAACACTGTTACCTTAAAAGAATCCTTAACGGTAACCGCCCGATTCTCAACCGCATCGGGGGATCCGATGTACGGTCTTGAGGGTTATCTTACCTACGACCCCAAGTTGGTAAAATTCGTTTCGGGCGATAACTGTAATCTTATTATCGACGGAAAGGTTAAAATCGTTCTGCAGTCGGCAGGTAAGATCACTCTTACCGAGTCTATCAAATTCACCGCTCTTGCCGCAGGTAAAGCTACCATCGCTTTAGAGCAGCTTATCTACGTTGACAAAAACGATACCGAGCAGTCTATGACGGGAGCTTCGGCCGCCGTCACCGTAACCAACCCCTCTAATAAAGCCTCGGCCAACGCAAATCTCAGTAGGCTCGGCGTTTCGGCCGGAACTCTTACCCCCGCTTTTTCTCCCGACGTTACCTCATATAACGTTACCATTCCTTACGAGGAGACCGAGCTTTGGGTTCAGCCCGGACTTGCCGATCAGAAGGCCTCCTACGTGGTAGAAGGCGGCAAGGATATGAAGGTCGGCTACAATAAGCGAGTTATTATCGTAACCGCCGAAAACGGAAAGACTAAGTCTTATACCGTAAACGTTACCCGTCTCGATCAGAACGGAAACGCCCCCTCTACCGGAATTGACAATCCCGTAAACGATATGATCGAGGTAATCGTGGGCGGCGAGACCTTCTACGTAAACGAGAATTTTGCGACCGACTCTGTTCCTGCGGGCTTCGAGATAGTTGACCACGCTTTAAACGGCAAGACTGTACCCGCCCTTTCCGACGACAGTCTCATACTCTTAAATCTTATTAAGCCCGACGGAAGCGATGCCGCATTCTATATCAAGAATGCCGACGGAAGCTTTACGAAGCTTGCCGTTTTAGAGGTTGGCGGCGCCGCCTACTATATAATCCCCGCCACCGAGATACCCGAAGGCTATTCTGAGATGACCCTTACCGTCGGCGAAAAGGAAATAACCGCATATACCTCCGCAAATGCAGACGAAAAGGAATTTGCCCTTATATATGCGAAGGGACCCTCGGGTAATACGGGCTTTTACCGCTACGACACCGTAGAAGCAACTATTCAGCGTGCTCCCGCTACCCTTACCGCTCCTCCCGTTTCCGATGACGACAATAAGGAAGAGGTTTCGGGAAATTTTATTGAGGAGTTCAACAGAAAGTATAATCTAAACGGTAAGATCGTAGTCCTTACGATCTTAGGTATAATGGTACTTCTTGTAATAGTTATTATTATTCTTATCGTTAAGCTTATTGTAGCTATCGTAGCCTCCTCTAAGGAGCGCAAGCTCAGAAAGCTTGAGGAAGCGTCTGAGGATCAGGTCGGCTTCGACTACGTAAGCATCGGAGAAAATGAAGCCCCGAAGGAGCAGACCGTCGAGGATATCGAAATAACCGAGACCGAAGAGGCTACACCCGAAGAAGCTGTTGCAGAGTCTGAGGAAGCAACCGAAGAAGAGACCGAAGAAACCAAAACAACCGAAGAATAAAATTAAAGCCGTGTAGGAAACTACACGGCTTTTACTTTACGATTTTAGCGTTCTCATGGAGTTAATTACCGCTATAATCAAAACTCCTACGTCGGCGAATACCGCCATCCATATCTGTGAGAGACCGAAAAGGCTTAGCCCTAAGAAAGCGAACTTTATTATTATCGAAAAGAAGATATTCTGCTTCGAGATCCTTAGTGCCTTTCGGGCAATCTTAACGGCCTTTATTATAAGAGCGGGATCGTCGTTCATAATAACGATATCGGCTGCTTCAATAGCCGCGTCGCTTCCGAGTCCTCCCATAGCGATTCCTACGTCTGCAAGGGCCAAAACGGGCGCGTCGTTTACCCCGTCTCCTACGAAAAGGGTCTTGTTATTAGCGTTTATAATGCTTTCGAGCTTTTCAACCTTGTCTGTAGGCAGGAGTCGGCTGTAATGCTCGTCGATACCGAGGGTGTCGGCTACCTGCTTTGCGGTCTCTTCGCGGTCCCCCGTAAGCATTACCGTCTTTTTAATTCCGAGATTTTTAAGGCCCGAAATCGTTTCCCGTGCGGTGGATTTTAGCTCGTCGCTTATAAGTATATATCCGATATATTCGTCCTCGAAAAGATGAACTACCGTATGGGGCGAGTCGGGATCATCGGGTCTGCCGCCAAGCTCCTTTATAAGCTCAAGACTGCCTGCGCCGAGAACTCGATTATCGGTTTTTACTATTATACCCTTGCCCGAAACCGTCTCGTATTTCGCGTCTTCGATTTCCGTTTCGCCAAAGGCCTCTTTTATCGAAAGGGCGATAGGATGAGAGGAATGAGCCTCGCAAAGGCTTGCGACCCTTTTAAGTCTGTCCTCCGAAACGCCCTCTTTAGGATGAATTTCGGTTACCTTGAAATTTCCCGCCGTTAGGGTTCCCGTTTTATCGAAAACCGCCGTTTTTACTTCGGCAAGCGCTTCTAAATAGTTGCTTCCTTTAACTAAAACTCCCGCTTTTGAAGCTCCGCCCAAGGCCCCGAAAAAGGCTAACGGAACCGAAACGACAAGGGCGCAGGGGCAGGAAATTACTACGAACATAACCGCCCTCGGAAGCCATACCGAGAGCTGCTGACTGAAAAGCAGGGGAGGAACGGCTCCGATAAGTATTGCCGCTATAACAACAAGAGGGGTATAGTATTTTGCAAAGCCTCGAACGAAGTTTTCGGTTTTGGCTTTTCTTGACGATGCGTTTTCGGCAAGCTCAAGTATTTTCGATACAGTCGAGCTTTCAAATTCCTTTTCGACCCTTATCTTAATAGGGGATAGGAGGTTTATGCTTCCGCTTATTACCGTCGTGCCAACCTTTACCTCAAAGGGTACCGATTCGCCCGTCAGAGAGGAGGTGTCAAGGGTTGACGAGCCTTCAATAATAACTCCGTCCAGGGGAATTTTTTCGCCGGGCTCTACGATTATTATATCTCCTACCTTAACGTCGTAAGGGTCTACGGTAGTTATACCCTCATCGGTCAAAAGGCTTGCGTAGTCGGGACGTATATCCATAAGCTCAGCGATAGACCGTCGGGATCTTCCGACCGCAATGGCCTGAAACAGCTCTCCTACCTGATAGAAAAGCAGTATCATCGTACCCTCGGCATAATCTCCCAGTATAAAGGCGCAGACGCTGCCCGCAAGCATAAGAAAGTTTTCGTCTAAAATATGTCCGTGAAAGATTCCGTTAAAGGCGTTTATAAGAACGTCGTAGCCGACGGTTACCGCCGCCGCAATATAAAAATATACCGATATAAAGGAGAGCAGGGGATAAAGACCGAGAGCTATTCCCGCCGCCGTCATTGTTGCGGCACATATTATTCTGAAGAGCAGAATTCGTTTTGCGCGGTCCATAGCTACCTCACGATCTTCGTCTTTCGGTTAACTCCCGAAATGGCCTTCTGTGCTTCGTCAAGAGCCTTCTCAAAAAGCTCATCCTCGGCTTCTATAACAAGTCTCGCCAACATAAAACTGACGGTAGCCGATTTCACGCAGTCAAGCTTGTTTATAGCCCTTTCCATACCCTCGGCACAATGTGCGCAGTCGAGATTTTCGAGCTTATAAAATCTTTTCATAATTATTACTCCTTATTTCTTATTCCTTATTCAGATATATGCTCAAGTCCCTGACTCAGTATCTTAAAAATATGATCGTCGTCAAGGGAATAGAAAACGGTTTTGCCTTCTTTTCTGAATTTTACAAGCTTACTGTTTTTAAGGACCCTGAGCTGATGGGAAATTGCGCTCTGAGTCATATTTAAAAGCCCGGCAATACCGCAAACGCACATTTCTCCTTCGTATAAAACGAAAAGAATACGTATACGGGTAGTATCGCCGAAAACCTTGTACAGCTCGGCAAGCTCGTAAAGCTTTTCTTCCTTCGGCATAAGGCTTTTTATAGCGTCTACCCGCTCCTTATGCCCCGTATGAATATGAACCTTTTCGGACATCAAAACACCTCCACATATGAACAATTATTCACATATTTATTATATCACTCTCGGCGTATTTGTCAAGAAGAAAATAAGAGTTGTTAAAATCCCATAGTTTGCCCCCTGATTTTTTGTGCAATAACCCATATTGAAAGTAAACTGAAACTGTAGTAAAATTTATGTGTATTATTATACGCATTTTGCGTAAGTACATATTATCAGAAAGGATCTATTTTTATGAACATTGACAAAATCGCAAAAAAACTCTTAGCGCTCCTTTTGTCACTGGCTCTTCTCCTCTCGGTCATTATCGTTCCCGGTATGATCGGCGCCATAGGCGGCGAGGAAGAGCTCGATTTCTGGGACGGCACCTTCGCTCGGCCTATGGATGCTGACTCAGACGGCGTCTTTGAGATCTACACCCCCGAAGAGCTTGCCTGGTTCGTTAAATACCAAGGACGTTCAGGCGAAAACGGCTCCGATCCCGGAGCTACCGCAAAGCTCATGAACGACATCTGGCTTAACGATATGCTCGTTACGGTTACCGACGGCGTTCCCTCGGCCACCAAGGCTACCGACACAAGCGTCGTTATCGACCTTGCCGACGACGAGAACAACGGCCTTCGCGAGTGGTTCGACGGAATTAACGATATGTATTTCGTCGGAAAGCTCGACGGAAACAACCACGTCGTAAACGGTCTCTACGTTAAGCATAACAGGGGCTACGACTCCAACTATTACGGTGCAGGACTTGTTCCCCGTGCAGGCGTCGGATGTACCGTAGTAAACGTCGGCGTTGAAAACTCTTATATGAGCACCAACGATGACTTTACCTCTGCCTTCATTCTCGGAAATGTTCACGCCGCACGCGGAACCGTTATGAACTGCTATGTAGGCGAGTCCTGCTACCACACCGGTAAAAGGGCTGCCGCCATCGTTGGCGGCGGCGGACAGGGCGCTTTAGTTAAGGACTGCTACACCCTTGCTACCATCGTTAAGAGCAATGCGGACAGCGGCGTTATCATCGGCGACTCCTGGGGCGGAGAGAGGATCCACAACTGCTACACCGCTCACGGATATAATATCACAAGACCCGGCTATGAGGCTAAAGCGGCCGATTCCTATTCTTTATCTGCAGCTCCCGCTAAGGAAGACATCATCTACCTCGGCGGCGCATACCTCTTCGAGGCTGGTAAATATCCCGTTCTAAGAAGCTTCGTCAGTGGCGCGGATAAGGGCTGGAACGGACTTCAGGAAAAGCCCCTCGACCTTGACGGCGACGGACTTTACGAAATTTCCAACGCTTCCGCATTTTACTATGCAACCCTTCCCGGAACTGCCCACCAGAACTTTGAAATCACCGACGATATCATCTTCAACGATATCACCGTTAAGATCGAAGAGGGCGAAGGCGTTATTTACGATGCAAAGGGAAACAAGGTTGAAGACTACAGCACCCTTAATCAGTGGCACACCGACGGCACAGCTGTAGACACCGTAAAATATTACGGAAATAACCACACCGTTCGCGGAATCTTCTCCAACCATACCTATGAAGGCGGATCTGACATCCGTCAGGGCGTCGCTCTTGCCAATATGGGTTGGAACGTCGATTTCTTTGACCTCGGCCTTGAGGATACATATATAAGCCTTACCGGCGGAACCGCCGCAGGCTTCGTTGCCAACATCTGGGATCAGAAAGGAAACGACGTAAGCGGATGCTATCTTGCCGAATCGGTATACCTTTCGGGCTCAAGTGCCGGCGGTATATTCGGCTGTGGTGACGGAAGACAGCCTAATACTATTGAAAACTCCTACGTTCTCGCAACAGTTAAAGCTTCGGGCAAAGCAGGCGCTTTAACCGGCGACATTTGGGGTTGCGGTAGCTTTACCGTAACCAATACCTATGCCACCACCAAATTCTGGGGTAATAACCCGGGCACTGAGATCAACTCCTACGGCGGAGTTACCGCTTCAAATATCGTTGGCGACAAAGCTCCCCAGACTATGCCTAATCTTACCGGATTTGTTATAACCGAAAAATATCCCGTTCTCGCTTCCTTCTGCGAGCCTACCGACGTTTGGTCGGGCTGGAAGGCCGCAAGCATCGCAGAAGGCACCGGCTCTGCTGCCGATCCCTTCCTCATCACAAACGGTGAAGAGCTTGCCTTTGCAATTCATAACACCTCGAACATCTACGTAGAGGATGCAGAAGGAACCTACAAATACGACGAGGAGACTGCTTCCTACGTTGCCCTCACCGAAGGCGAGGTATACGAGGGAACCCTCTATTCTTACGTTGCTCCTACCTTTAAGCTGACAAAGGATATCTACCTTAACGATATCACCAAGATAAACTGGGCCGACGGTACCGCCATTGATAACTATGCTATTCGTTCCTGGTATAAGGACGTTGTCGTTCAGGGCTCCTTCGACGGCGACGGACACGTTGTATACGGTCTTTACGCCCGTAAAAACAACGGTGTTGTAGGAGGAGCATGGTTTAACGGCGGCGCAACAGCCCTCTTCCCCCGTGCACTCCACGGCTCCACCCTCAACATTACTAAACTGGGCGTTGACTACGCTTACGTAAATGATAATTCTGCCGCTTCTGCCTTTGTCGGTGAAAAGAGCGGCGCCAACGGAGAAAGCGTCCCTTCAACAAGCTGCTACGTTAACATCAGCGAAAGCTATGCAGGAGAAAACGTTTATCTTATTGCTTACGATACCGGTGCGGCAATGGGATGTATTCACGGAACAACGGTTACCGTAACCGATTTCTATTCTCTCGCAAACCAAACCTATAAATCCGAATACGGCATTGTAACAGACGGTTGGAAAGGAAAGGGCATACTTACCCGCGTTTATAACGCTACGGGCAAGCTTGATTCCAAGAACTCCAGCACCTCTACCAATTCCTACGCAACCGTAGCAAACTGCGATGCAACCGCTGTTACCAAAAAAGCTATGCTCGGCGATGCTCCTATCGCTTCCATGGCAGGACTTGGCGACAAGTTCGTAACCACCGAGGGCTATCCCACCCTCAAAATCTTCCTCGATGAGCTCACCGCCGCTAACCGCGTTCTCGGTGTTTCCGAGTTCGAGGGCGCAGGCACCGAGGACGATCCTTATCTCGTTTCCGACGCTACAGACCTTAAGGCTATGGTCGGTCTCGGCGGACAGAACGCTTACTATAAGCTCACGAACGATATCTACGTTAACGACCTTAATGCCGTTGACTGGAAGACGGGCACCGTAAACGAGGGCTACGCTCCCGAAACCTGGTTCGTTTCCAAGGATCAGAGCGGCAAAGGATACGTCAGCTATCTCTCGAATAATCAGACCTTCTCGGGTCACGTCGACGGAAACGGCTACGCCGTTCACGGTCTCTACTATGAGCTCGGAAACACCTCCACTCTTTCGGGCCTCCTTCCCTACGTAGGCGAAACAGTTACCGTTAAGGATCTCGGAATTGAAGATTCCTTCATCGGCTCGGGACGCTTCACAGGCGGTCTCATCGGATATACCACAAGCTCTGCGGATGTAACCATCAGCGGAACCTACATCGACGATTCCTGCGCCGTTTGGGGCTGGGATGCAGGTGCGGCCTACGTTGACGCCGACGGTGATATTCATACCTCGGGCGGAGATGGTCTCTGCTTAGGTAAGCTTGAATACGGCTATAACGAGTCTGCAACCGGAACCTTCGTTAAGTCGGGTGAGGAATACCACGCATTCACTGCCGCCGACTATGCAGGCACCAAGTATGCTATCGCTTATACCTACGTAGAAGACGAAGCAGGAACCTATAAGTACGATGAAACGAACGATACCTACGTAGAGATCGGTGCAGAGGAGACCTTTGAAGGAACCCGCTACACTAAGACCCAAAGCGGTTACGTAGAGGATGCAAACGGAACCTTCCTCCTCGACGGCGAGACCTATCGCGAGATCACCATCGCCGACTATGAAGGCACCCGCTATGCACAGTATAAGATGTGGTCGGGCGTTCACTTTACCTCCGAAGCCCTCGGCGGTCTCGTGGGACGTTTTGAACACGGCTCTACGGGAACCTTAGAGAACTGCTTCGTTACCGCAGACGTTTCTCCTCACGCTCAGTATCGCTACGGCTTTAACAGTCAGGGCGTTATCTTCAAGAATCCCGGTACCAACGGTGAGGATGCAGGTCACCTCGGCGGCATCTGGGGCGACGACTGGTCGACCGTTAAGCACGTCACAGCCACCAACTGCTTCTCGGTAATCTGGCCTCACGAGAATGCAAACAACGCTACCTTCACTAACGTCTACACCCTTGCAAAACCCACATCGGGCGCAGGAAAACAGATTTCTGCCGCAACCGGCGAAAACGGACTTGCCGAAATGGCAGGCTTCGATCCAGCCGTTTGGTATTCCGTAAAGGTTGCAGGTGCTTATCCCGCACTTCGCGTTCGCGGAACCGCAGTAGGCGACGTTAGCGAAGACGGCGCATTTGAGAAGGCCTCCGATGCCGCGGCCCTTCGCGTAGTTATCTTAAAGGCTACCGAAATAAGCAACGGCGACATAAACGAAGACGGAACCGTCGACATTTGCGACCTTGTTGCTTTCTCAAAGAAATAATTTTTAACCAAAAGAACGCTATCCAACGGATAGCGTTCTTTTTAAAATAAAAAGGCTACTGCGGTAGCCTTTTATAATTACATCTTATCCTCCTGAGGCGAGCAACCGAACTTATTACAGTAGGAGCGGTAGAAGGAGGAATAATCCTTATAGCCACATTCCTCGCTGACCCTTACCGCCGACTCTCCCATACGAATACGGTTTCGGGCGGTGAGAAGTCTCTTGGTGGCAATATACTGTCCTATAGAGGAGCCTGTGCTTTTTTTAAAAATACGGTTTATCTGCGACTGACTGAGGAAGAATATATCGCTTATCTGCTGAAGCGAAATGGTTTTAAAAAGATTCTGATTAACGTAATCGATAAGCAGGTCGGCAACGTGATCCTTTCGGTTTGTGGGGTGTAGTCGCTTAGCGATTCGGTCGGCCTCTGTTAAAAAGAACAGTACCCTCGATATAAGATCGAGTCTGTTCATTTCGTGACCGTAGGTGAACACCATTTGCATACTGTCCGAGCATAAGGAGTGACCCAAAACCGAAGAATCGAAACGGTTAAGGGTTCCGAGGGGTCTGCCGTAAAGTCGGGCAAGCATTTCTCCGTCGGGATCGATGATCGTAAGCAGGTCGGGATGTATGTTTGCGACGGCCCGCTCATAAGGTACCGAATCGGAGCAGATCACAAGGTGATGAGCCTCAAGGGGACGCATTAGCATAATGTCTCCCGGGCGAAGAGGATATTTCGTACCCTCGACAAGGTAATAGCAATCTCCCGAAATAAAGTAGAAAACCTCTATGTTGTCGTGGGCGTGCATAACCTGATTGTTTGTTGGCACGCGGTCGATCTTATGATGAAAATTAAAGTTTTTATCGCTATATTTCAGTATATCCTCGGTCATAACACACCTCCTCAAAGTAGGTTTGAAATCATTATACAATAATGTGCGCAAAAATGCAATGTTTTTGCGTTAAAAAACAATTGTATATTGGAAAAAATGCTGTTATAATGACCCTGTAAACTAAACCTATGAGGTGTTATTATGAGTTTACGTTTCGGTGTTTGCACAAGTTTTGATAATATCCTGCCCTTAAATCGGCGGGCTAAGATTATTTAGAGCTCGGCTTTAATAATCTCGTTAATCTTACCGACGAAGAATTTGAAGAGGCAAGGGCGGTCAAGGAGTGTGGATATAACCGACGACTCAGTCCTAAAGCGGCTATCGGCCCGAATTTAACGAGTGCATTATCCGTACGAGAGAAATCCTCAAAGCTTTTGAATAGGTTAACCGAAAGACCCGAATTTTTTAAAAAAATTGGGTCTTTTTGCTATGTTATGATTGATTTTTTCTGCGCTTTATGTTATAAAGAAATCATACAGCAAAAGGCGGTGCTTTTATGACAAAAACTTTATTTTTAAACGATTTCGGTATACTCCCCGATACGGGTATCGAGTGTTCCGAAGTGCTTCAGAAGGTCTTCGATAACCTTCCCGACGGCGCTGCCCTTCACTTTAAAAAAGGTACATATCATATTTATAAGGCGATAGAGATAAAGGGCAAAAAGGATATCAAGATCCTCGGAAACTGCTCTACCGTTATCGCTCATTTCGACCCCTGCGGAAAGATATCCGACAACAACGACGTGTTCCGTTTCTTAAGCTGCTCCGACGTTACCGTTCAGGGCTTCTTCTTCGATACCGATAATCCTATCGGTGCTACGGGAGAGGTTGTAGGAATCGACACGGACAATGGAACAATCGATATAAAGCTTTTCGACGAATTTCCCGTAACCGGCTTTGAGCACTTTGTCGGAACCAACAGCTTCGACGAAAAGGGCTCTCCCGACTATGCCCTTGCCACCATTCATCACGAACTCACCGAGCAGGAGTTTACTACGTTAGATGGCAAAAAAGCGACCCGACTCGTTGCCCTCGACTACGACGTTATCGCTCCACAGACCGTTCGACTCAAATACGTAAACAACCCCGACAAGCAGCGCCCCGTAAAGCTTGGTCACCTTATAAACTTCCGCTATGAAATTTACGGAACCTCGGTTTTCGAGTTTACCTCCTGTCACCGCTTTACCGTGAAGGATATCGTGATCTACGGCGCGGCAAGCTTCGGCGCTAAGGTTCGTCCCCGAAGCTCGGATTTCGTTTTCGATAACTTCTCGGTCCGTATCCCCGAGGGCTCAAAGCGACTTAAAGCCCTTAATGCCGACGGAATTCATCTGCTCGGCCTTTACGGAAGCCTTACCCTTAAAAACTGCAATATGGAGGGAATGGGCGACGATACCCTTAATATTCACGGAATCTCAGGCGAGGTCTACGGCCTTGATACCGAAAAGCAAACCCTTTGCTTTACCGGCCCCGACCGCAAGGAGTTCAGAAAGCTCCCCGAGCTCTGGGCCTGCGAGGACGACGAGATCGCGGTCTACGATAAAAGCACCTTCCTCAAAAAGGGCTCCTTTAAGGTCAGATCGGTCTCGGATATCATAAACGGAACCTATTACGACCTAAAGGGCGAAATAGCCGACGGTGACGTTATCGCCAACACGAAATATTATGCCTCGGTTCACGTCGACGGCTGTACCCTTAGAAATACCCGCGCAAGAGGCCTCCTTTTCCAGACCGAAAATATCCTTATTGAAAACAGCTATATTTACGGAATGAGCCTTCCCGCAATGCTCTTCTCTCCCGATATCCGCGTTTGGTACGAGGTCGGCCCCTGCAAAAACGTTGAGATAAGAAACAACGTTATCGAGTATAACGCTCACTATCATAACGGCGCTAACGTCGGCGCGATAGTATTCAAAGCCTGCCACGACGTAGGCGGAAACGACTATCACGCGGGTGTTCACGAGGACATCTATATTCACGATAATATCTTTAAGGACAACGGTAACAGCGGAATTTACGTCTCCGCCGCCAAGAAGGTACGTATAGAAGACAATGTATTCAGCGGTAACTGCGCATCTCCTCAGAATCCCGACCTTCCTCACGCTTTTTACGACATCGTAACCGTAAACTGCGAGGATGTAACCGTCTCGGGCAACGTCACCGATAGGGGAGAAGATAAGCTCTATATCGATATTAAGGAATAAGGTTAAAAACTGTCCTTCATTTGTTTGTAAATTGGCTTGACGGTAACTGTTCGTTAAGCTAAAATCCAAAGGAGAATCTTGTGAAGATCGGAATTCAGGAGATAAGCTTTCGCCGCAACGACTCTTCCCACCGAGGACCTTTAGGTCCGTCTCAGTCAAATCTATTTCGAGGTCGCAAAGCACCTCGTAGAAAAACAAGAAAATTAGGTGATACTATGAAAACTGTAAAAGAACTTAAACTTCAGGACCTTACCCCCGAGCAAAAGGTCGGTATGACCATGTGCGGTCGTATTTTTAACCGCTGGGATGATAAGCTCAACGCCGAAAACCTTGAATATACTCTCGATATGATAAGAGAGCATAAACTTGGTGCCATTTGGGTCGGACTCGATTACCAGGATTTCGACGAGGCTATGAGGCTTATAAAGGAGACCGCCGACTATCCTATCCTCGTTTTCACCGATGCCGAATCGGGTATCGGAGACGATAAGATCGGAAGACACAGCGCTATCGGTATGACAGGAAGCGAAGAGTACGCCTATATTTTCGGTAAGGTTACGGGAACGAGAGCTCGTAAAATGGGTTATTCTGTCGTTTGCAACCCCATTCTCGATATGATCGATAAAAACACCTGCTGTAATATGACTATGCGCTCTATGGGCAGCGATAAGGAGCAGGTAACAAAGCTCGCCGCCGCAATAATCCGCGGTATGCACGACGCAGGAGTTCTCGCCGTCGGAAAGCATTACCCCAGCGTTCAAGGCGACGGTGATATGGACACCCATATGGCCGAAGGCCTCTCTATGGAGACCGAGGAAGAGCTTCTTGATTATGCTCTTTATCCTTACGTCGAGCTTAATAAAATGGGACTTTTAGACGGAATTATGACGGGTCACGAGCGCCTGCCCAATATCGACCCCGACCGTCCTACCTCCCTTTCCGAAAAGGTTATCGGAGTATTCAGACGTCAGGGCTTCGACGGAATTGCTATCACCGACGCCCTTCCTATGATGGGTATCGTTGCAAAATACGGCAAGATCGACTGTAACGGTATGGCAATAGAGGCAGGAAACGACCTTGCCCTTACCTGGGTCGAGAATAAATTTGCCTATGAGGCAATGCTTTCCTGCTATGAGCGCGGAATTTTAACCGAGGAAAAGCTTGACCTTGCCGTAAGACGCGTTCTTGACGCTCAGCATAAAACCACCCTTTTCGGCGAATATACCGAGCTTACCGAGGAGGAGCTTGAGCTTTATAAGAAGATCAACACCGACGGTATCTGCGCCATAACCGACGAGGGAATAGAGCCCACCATTGATAAAAACGGCAAGCATTTTATCGCCGTTCAGGTACCCGTAGGCTCTGCCGACAAGCACGGCAAGATCACCATCGACACCTTCACCACCACCTGGTATAAGCCCGACCAAATAATTAAGCAGCTCGAGGAGACCTTCCCCAACTCCCGCGTTTTCGCAATGGACGAATTCCCGTCGGTCTCTCATAACTGGATACTTGTGAACGAAAACATCGACTACGACGACGTTATCGTTATGAGCTTTATGGACGGTAAGGCCTATCAGGGCGAGGAGAGCTTTTCGGGACGCTTCGTTACCGCCATTAAGGCCCTTCAGATAACCAACCGTGTTTCGGCCCTCCTTCATTTCGGAAATCCCTTCCCCTTAGAGGCTCTCGATCACATTCCCCGTCTTATCATCGGCGGTCACTCCGAAAAATCCGTAGAGACCGGAATCAAGGTTCTGGCAGGCGACTACCCCGCAAAGGGTAAAATGATCTACGATCTAAAGCTTAAATAAAATAAACCGCCATACGGGTGTGCGCCATAGTGAGAAATTGCCCGAAAACGGCGCTTTTTCCGTAATAATGCGTTAAAAAGTCACGGTACGCGTTAGCGTTACCGTGACTTTTTGCCTTTTTCTTACATAAATTAAGATGTTGTTAAAATTATTATAGCATAAGCCGGCAGATTTGGTAAAATAAGTTGTAAATATTATGCTTTTGAGAGCACCTACATATGTGAGATAGTTTCAATGCAAGGCATGAGGACAATCCGTGCAGTCTTTGCTCTCAGATGAGAAAGGGAGCGCTGTATGAGACAGAAAATGTTTGGTAAAGATTATAAAAATATAAAAGAAAAAACCGAACGCTATACGTTGCACAAACTTTTGCGAGCGGCAGTAAAAACTCTACTTTTACGAGAGTTTGCAAACAACCCTTCCGTTGACTTTGTGAATTACGTGCGGTATACTTAAAAAAGGAGTTGATTTGCATGAAAAATTATATTTTCGGTAACACGGTATACAGTTTAAGACTGTCAAAGCACCTTTCTCAAAAAGAATTAGGGAATATGCTCGGCGTGAGTGATAAGGCAGTCTCACGGTGGGAAAACGGCAATTCTCAGCCGCGTTCAAGCCTCTTGCCGAAACTTGCTGAGGTGTTGGGAGTAACGCTGGACAAGCTTCTCAGTGGACGTGAAAATGTTTCCGCCGCAGACAATCATCCGGCAAGCGGCGATTTTTCAGCACAAAAATCCGCCGGAAAGAGTGCTGCGGATCTTGTCAAGGTCAACTTCATACCTGCTTGCGGTGACAGCAACGGAAATTATCTTTGTACATGGGCAATGCAGGACGATGTTGCAAATAAGCTGAATATTGCCGGTGATGATTTTCCCGCCAGACAGAGAAATGCACTTAACGATAAGACTGTTTTTGATGAAAGCTTATATCATCCTTATTCTGTCGATGACCGTAAAAGTTTGGTATTTTTGCTGGATGACGGATGGGATGTGCCGTATAATTCGCTTTCAAGTAATCCGAAAATTTTCGGCTCTATAATACCCGACGAGGAAAAATTTGCTTCTTGCGGGAATACTCCGCAGGAGAGACTATATGAAATAAGCCGACGCGTAAAAGCATTGGGCTATGCCGGTCTCGGACTTTGGATATCTCCAAACCATGTCGGCGGCAGTGAGCCGTTCGATATGGGGCAGGCGCGAGAGTATTGGGAGGAGCGGGCAAGATGGTGTCAAGCTGCCGGTGTGCGCTACTGGAAGTGTGACTGGGGCATACATTGCCAAACACCCGGATACCGCGAAATGATGACCGACTGTGTGCGTAAGTTCGCACCCGACATAATAATCGAACATGCTCGTGAGTTTCCGCCGTTTTTCGATGTAAACAGCAGTGAGAATCGTTCGCAGCTTAATTATATGTGCAAGATTTTTGAATACAGCGACGTATTGCGTACATATGATGTTCAGGAACCTTTTGCCGATTCCGAAACCTTTTTCCGTACAAATTATTTGCTTAAAAATGCCGATTTCAGCCTTATACGCCACAACGCAAAAGGTCTTGTTAATGTCGAAAGCCAACCGCTGGTGGCTGTCGGCTTAGGCTTTAATATCGGTATTATGCGGTATAATTACGTAACACAGGCTGCACTCCGCTGGCAGCGCATCTGTCCGCCGTTTTCCGCATTGCAGGGCGAGTATATAACAAGCAACAAAACAGTGACCGATACGCTTCGCTTTGATGCAGATCCGACATGGTGGACCAAATGCCAGTGGAATACGTTTTCGCTGACTGTACCCATGGCGGCTGCAAGGGGAACACGGCTGCCGAAGGTCAAAGCCGACGGATTAAAGCCGATTGTGCTTGCGTGCAGTCATCCTGAAAGGGATGCTTTGGCGGTGTCTACGCTTCGCAGAAACGTTGATCCAAATAAGCGCGTGATTGCGCCTGCCGATGTTACGGTTTATCCTAAAACTCTTAAAACCACCGTAGGAGCGTTCGGTTACTATAAATCATTAACTCTGGAATTTCCCGCAGATATACCTAAAGGCACGGCAGTTTGGACCCAGTGCCTTCTGGATGACGTAGCTGTAAATGTTACCGATTCGGTGGATATTTTCAAAAACCGCGTTACACTTGACGGGCTTTTAATGCGTCGCTTAGGTCATAAATCAGGTGACAAAAGCACTGAACATGACCCGGTGCTGATAATAAAGCTATGCTGATATTAAAAAATAAACGTACAAAGGCGCTGTAAAATAACAGACCCAATAAAAAAGGCTGCAAGCTTATCCGATTTTACTTACAAATCCTTACTCGGCAATCTGCGGCTTAATTTAAACTAAAAGTTATCAACACTTTTTACCTTGTACGGATAAAAAAGCATCCGAGGCTCGCGTTTAACCGTGAACCTCGGATTTTTTATCATCCATTTCTCTGTGCGTAGCAGTTTTGTAGGTTTAAATTTGTTTCAAAAGCGAAGATGAAAAACGTAGTCATACTGCCGTATTATAAGGCTTTTCAGCAAGATTTGGGGCAAATTTACCCGAAAAACCAAATTTTCATTATGGCGCACACCCGTGAGGCGGTTTTTGTTTTACAGTTTAAGTCGGCCGAGCATATATCTTCGGTAGGCGAGGGGGGTCATTCCCGTGGCCTCCTTGAATTTATTGTTAAAATATGACTGGGTCGAAAAGCCGCAGTCGGCCGCAATGCTCGAGATAGAAACGTTGTCGGACAGAAGGGCGAGCTTTGCCGCCGCTATTCGGTGCTCTAAAATATATTTGCTCGGAGTTTTGCCGAAGCGTTCGCAAAAAAGCTTGTGAAAATATATGGGACTAAGATTTGCAATTCCTGCAAGTGTGTTTAGGGTCAGTTTTTCGCTTAAATGATGTCTTATATAGTTTGACACCTCCATAAGGGGTTTTCGGTAGGTGTGAAGAGCAGGGTTCGTTTCGGGTACGCTGTTTCCCGCAAGATGGAGAATAAAACCGATAAGCTTACATACTGCGCTATAAAGTCCGAAGACCTCCTCGGGGGAATCTCCGTCATACTTTAAAAGCTCCTCGTACATTTCGGTCATACGGTC
>SFWF01000094.1 GCA_004560045.1 bacterium
GCAACTCAGCTTTGCTACTCTAACCCCTACGTTGCTAAAACCATGGCCGACAGTGTAGTCAAATATCTTGAGGAGCATCCGGAGACCGACGTCGTTCATTTCTGGCTCGGCGACTATTTCAATAATACCTGCGAATGTGAGGAATGCACAAAACTTCGCTATTCCGATTACTACGTTCGCATAATCAACCTTATTACCGAGCAACTCAACGAAAAAGGCCTTAAAAATAAGGTGGCTTTTTCCTGCGGATGCAATAAGGGCTGGGTACCTGTAGGAACTGGGGTCGAGCATCCCGAAAATATGATTCTTACCTTCGCTCCCATCTCCCGTACCTTCGGCGAGACCTTCCCCAAGAAATTTAAGATCAAAACCATCCCCGAGTATAAGCTTAACGAGTTTACGATGCCCCGTTCTGTCGACGAAAATCTTTCCTACCTCTACGAGTGGGAGCAGTATTTTAAGGGCGATACCATAGATTTCGACTATCACCTTATGTGGGATCATATCCTCGACGCAGGCGGTGAGGGAATCGCAAGGGTCATTCACGACGATATTATAAATTTCGAAGGTCTCGGTATAAACGGATTTATAAGCTGTCAGCTTCAGCGTAATGCCTTCCCGACCTCGGTTGCGATGACCGTTATGGGCAAGACCCTTTGGAGCAGTAAGACCGATTTCGACGCAACCCGAAAAAAGCTTTACGCAAATTCCTTCGGCGAAGAAAATGCCGAAATGATGGCCGAATATTTCAGCGTTCTTTCAAAGGGCTTCAGCATCGGCGCCATAAGAAGTCAGGTTAAGGTCGACCGTAAGGAATTCAGGGCAAATATGGTAGCCGCCAAAGAGGCCTTCGAAAAAATTGAGCCGATTATTAAAGAGCACCTTGAAGAAACCGATCCCTGCCGCAGAGACTCCTGGCGAATCGTCGGAGTTCACCGCGAGATATATTCTATCCTCGCCGACGGCATAATCGCCTTTATCGACGGAGATAATGAAAAGGGTAACGAGCTTCGCCATAAATCTATCCGCCTTGCCTGGGAAAAGGAGGAAGAGGTGCAGGCGGTTATGGACGGTCTTTTCTATCAGGAAATGATCGAATCCCGTATCAATATCGATAAAGCCATAGCCTTCTTCGATTTCTAAAAATAAACACCGAGAGTACGATCCGTTACTCTCGGTGTCTGGTTTTTAGTCGTGAATTACCGCAAGGGAAGGCCGGCCCGTGATTACGGTTTTGGTAATTTCCGCATCCATCATCCTTCAGATTAGCCTTCTTAAATTATATCATATCCTCCGACAATAATCAATAAAATGAAAAAGTTCAGAAATGCGAATCGTGTTATACCACGTTTTCCGATATCGGACTGCCGCTCATAAAGCTTGTAGCGTTTTGAAGGGTCGTAAGGGAGATAGATTCGAGGGCCTCTTCGGTTAAAAATCCCTGATGTGAGGTGATTATAACGTTAGGGAAGGAGAGAAGTCGTGCGGTTATGGAGGTCTCTAAAATTTCGTTTTCGCGGTTTTCAAAAACGTTTTCATCCTCTTCCTCGTATACGTCGAGACCGACGCCTGCGAATTTATGCTGACGGATACCTCTTATAAGGTCCTCCGAGCTTATAAGAGCGCCGCGCGATGTGTTAACGAGGATAACGTTATCCTTCATCTTTTCGATAGCCTCAAGGTCGATAATATGGTAGGTGTCCTTGGTCAGCGGACAGTGAAGAGAGATAAGGTCACTGCTTCTGAAAAGCTCGTCCAGCTCGACGTATCGGGCAAAGTCGAGGTCGGGGTTTTTATACATATCGTAGGCTATCACATTCATACCGATACCTTGGCAAAACCGCGCCATTTCCGCGCCTATCTTGCCGGTACCGATAATTCCTGCAGTTTTTCCCTTAAAGTTAAAGCCGGTAAGACCCACAAGACTGAAATTGTTTTCTCTTACCTTGATATAGGCCTTGTGAATGTGACGGTTTACCGCAAAAGCAAGGGCCAAAGCGTGCTCGGCCACCGCCTCGGGTGAATATCCGGGGACGCGCATGACCGTAATGCTCTGCCTTGCCGCCTCTTCGAGGTCGACGTTATTAAATCCCGCACAGCGAAGGAGTATGAGCCTGACCCCGTATTCGCCGAGCTTCTTTACTATCTCACTACCGACGTCGGATGCCACGAAAACACAAACGGCATCGTATCCCTTTGCCAGGTCGACCGTTCTGTGTGAAATATCTGTCTTTAGAAAATCAATCGTAATTTCGGGAAAATTCACCATCGTTTTCTCGAAAGAATCGCGGTCGTACTGCTTTGTATCGTAAAAAAGAATCTTCATTTGGTCCTCCGACAAAATTAATATCTGTAAATTTATTATATCACAAAACCTTAAAAAATTCACAATATAAAAAGCAAATATGCGTTTTTAACACATATTTGCTTAAAACTTTATTACGGGAAAAACGGAACATCTCCCGACGGGTCATCCCGAGCGTAGGTTGAAGGCGTAGCAAGATGCAGGTCGGGATATCGACGGAGCCTTACTTTTTAGAAAAAACTATACGTAGGTGCAGAATCAAAACCGATCGCTTAAAAACCGATCGGTATATTTATTCAGCGCCTCAAAATCCATAGCCGAAATGTAATACCCTTCAAGCTCGTCGTGTATCTCTTTGGCTTTTTTAATATACTCTGACGCATGGTTTAACAGCTCGGTAACAATTGAATCATCTGCGAGCTTGTGCTTTTTATAAACGAAAAGCGAAAGCTCGGGAATAAAAACCCCGTCGGTGAGAGTCGACGGCAAAATCGGGTTTCTAAAAACTACCGTTTCATAGCCTCGTTCTGTCGCCGTGGCTGCTAACCCCTTTGCGATCTGCTCCGACTCGGCTCCGAAGCCGTCTCCGATCTCAATTCGGTTTTCGGCCGAAAGCTCCTCCTCAAACGATATAATTCCCTTTGGAGTTACTCCACATATAAAAGCACTATGCGAATACCCCAATCCGCCTTTTTTCGGTATATAGCTGTCGGCAATTTCCTTGTACCGCTTCTCCGCTCTCCTGCGGTCGGCAGTCTTTTCGGATTGCTCAAAACAGGCCGAAATTACCTCACCTGCGGCTCTTATATAGTGTCCCGCCATACCGTGAAGGGCTTTATTCTCCCTTGTGGACGATATAATTCTATCGGCGGACTTTTTAAGCCTTGTTTCGTCCCAAAAATTTCCGAAATTCAGTATACTGTCGCCGATTCCGGGCATCTTCGGCTCTACGATATGAGGTGCCGTTCCGTCCATTATAACCGTTTTGCTGCTCGGCAGTATTACCGCGTCGAGCGAATCGGGATCGCTGGCGCAGTAAACCTCAACCGCAGTATTATCGGATACCTTTTTTCGCTTTAAAACCTTTCGCATAAAGGAGGATTTCCCCGTACCGGGACCGCCTTTGATTATGTATGCCCGCCAGTCCTTCGTCGGATCGTAACAGCTTCCGAATTCCGAAACAAACCCCTCGGCCGAATTTGCCGCCAAAAAACACTTCATATTATCCTCACTCCGAAATAAAAATTACAGTATATATTATTCCGAAAAATTCAAAATGATAACCGTCATATGTCAATGGCGGCAGAATTTCATTTGCAATATTCTGTTCTCACTGTTTCTAAGCCCGATGTTGCAAAGCTGACCGAAACACAGTATAATAATTTCGGATGGGTAAGAGCAAACGATGTTACCCTTTCGAACAGCAACACTAAAAACTTTGAGACATACCTAAACGGCGAAGGAAATAACCGAAATCAGCGCACCGACGTTATGAATCTGCTATCTCTTAGCGGCGAACAGCGCATCGGATTCAGCGAGGCCTTCTCTTGGGATTGTTTCAAGGGGGTCAGAGAGGATTATCTTACTACCCGAGACCTCGGAGCTTACGCAAAGGAAAACGGCTACGACGGCGTAATTATCGAGAATATTACCGACTCGGGAGGACAGACCAAGGGTAATCCGAAAGGAACTATCGTTATTGCTTTTGAAGCTAATCAGATAAAAACGGTATCCAACGAAAACCCGACCAAAAGCAAGGATATCCGTTATTCCGTTCCAGCCTCAGAAGGTGCGGTAAATGAAAAAACCACCGAGGAGAACTACAAAGAATATAAAAAGCCGATAACTCAGCAGGATGTTGAAACTCTGCGCAGTATCGGCCGAAAGTCAATAAATGATTTTTCTCAGGAGGATATTGAAAAATCGCAAAAGTGGGCGTATAAATTCTTTGAGCAGCTTGGCGTAAAGTCTCCGTTCTTTCGACGTTGGTTTGGAGACTGGAGAGCGTATGATG
Organism: bacterium; assembly: GCA_004560045.1. Lineage (GTDB taxonomy): Bacteria > Bacillota > Clostridia > Oscillospirales > Acutalibacteraceae > SFWF01. The sequence continues at coordinate 4,320 of SFWF01000094.1, forward strand.
ATTCGACTACGGTAAATGTGTTGCCGATGTTTAATCGTAGTGGAAAAAATCCAAGAGGAATTTATAAAAACAATGATACAGGCTGGGATATAAATTCTTCAAGCGTTGGATATGATGAAACTATATCTC
>SFWF01000095.1 GCA_004560045.1 bacterium
CGGGCAAGCTGTCTGATGAGCGTTATTCCCGTATGGCAGCAAAATACGAAAAAGAGCAGGCAGAGCTACTGCAATCCGTCAGCACGAAGGAAAAAGAGCTGGCCGAACTGGAGCGGGAGAGCGTGGATATTCGACTTTTGCTGGCAGGACTCAGGGAATACTCCGGCATGGAAACGCTCACGCCGGAGGTGGTCAATAAGATCATCAAGCGAATCGAGGTTCACAACAGTGAAATGTTGAACGGACATAAGCGGGTGGGCATTGACATCTACTTTACCGGTGTCGGACTTGTAGACCTTGCAACCATAAAGGAAATGCTTGCTATCGCAGAATCGTCAAGGCCGTGATCTACCACAGAAAGAGAAAAGGCCGCAGCCTCTATAACAGAGGTTGCGACCAATCTCTCATAAGAAAATACATCCTTATGAACGGAAACCCTTTGAATTTGAGGCTTTGTTTTTATGCGTTTACGAGGTGGATGCCGAAGCCGCCAATCTCGTCCTTAAAGTAGATAAAGTTCATTGCTCCCTTATCGTCGGTGGTGACAGAGTCGTAATTAAATTCGAAGCCCTGCGACTCGAAGAAGCGAACGGCACGCTTTACGGAGGTAACCGAAAGTCCGATGTGACCGCACTTGCCCACACCCATAAACTTCATAACCTCGAACTCCTTGCCTGCGAAGATCGACTTGGAGCGAACGTCGGTAGGCTTGCCGCAGATGGCAGAGAGGAGACCTGCGGTATTAGCGCACTCTTCCTCGTCCTTGGAGTTTATTCCGATATGCTTGATCTTAACGTCGAGCATGGTGAGAACGGCTTCCTTAGCAAGCTCGGTAATAGCGTCCCAGTTTTCTTCGTCAACAAGCTTTTCGGGAACCATCCAGCTTCCGCCGCAAGCAATGATCTTGGGGAAGGCGAGGTATTCGTTTAGGTTTGCGGGGGAAATTCCGCCGGTGGGTATAAAGCGCATATTGGGGAAGGGTCCTGCGAGAGCCTTTAATACCTTAAGTCCGCCTGCGGCCTCTGCGGGGAAGAATTTTACGACCTCAAGACCCATCTTCTGAGCGATGGAGACCTCACTGGGGTTGGTGCAGCCGGGGGTAACGGGGATATTATTCTCTACACAGTAGCCTACGATCTCGGGGTCGAAGCCGGGAGAAATGATATATTTTGCGCCGGCAGCGATGGCGGCCTTACACTGATCAAGGGTAACTACTGTACCTGCACCGACTAAAATATCGGGAGCTTCCTTAGCGATATTTGCGATAGCTCTGTCGGCGCCTGCGGCACGGAAGGTTACCTCAGCAACGGGGATTCCGCCCTTTTTAAGCGCGTTTACAAGGGGCACGGCCTTATCGGGGTCGTTCAGCTTGATAACGGGGACGAGGCCAACCTTACTGATTTCTTCTAAGATGGGATTCATAAGGGTTCTCCTTTAAAGAATATTTTTACAAATATATTTTAAAACCATAGTCCCTTAAAGTCAAGAGGAAAGCGAAAAATGCATTGAGTTTTTCGGAGGCTATGCTAAAGTTAAAGGGGTGATCTTATGAAGCTTGTAAACACGACCGCAGCTTTTGCGACCTATTTTGAGGACAAAAGCGTAGCCGCTCCCCTTGCCGCCATAAAGGAAACGGGTTATTTGTTTACCATATCGGTAAGGCGTTTTACGGTACTTGTCTTATAAAGGATTATTGCGGCGACAAGGGTAAAAATAAGCTCGGGGAGCATATAGAGTCCGTTATAGCAAATAGAATAGATATACGCATTATCCCAAGGACTCCATATATCGAAGAAAATGCAGCCCGAAACAAAGTGACTTATAAATCTTACAACGAGGGCTATGCTGATACCGCCGCAGACACCGAGAGCTCCTTTTTTACGGAGTATTCCCGCCAGGCCCAAAGCCGTATAGGCTATGAGATAGTCGAAGACCAACGCTCCGACCCACATACGCGCGTCCATTCCCCAGCCCATCATTCCGCCAAGATCGAGACCGATCTGTACAAGAGAATAAACGAAGGCCGAAAACAGACCCCAGGGAACTCCGAACATAACCGAAATAAGGGTTACGGGAACCATACTGAGGAGGGTTATGCTGCCACCCAGCGGCATCGTCCAGATTTTTATAAGGCTTAAAACCGCGGAAAGGGCTATGAGCATTGCGCTTACGGCAAGCTTTTTAACATTCGATTTTTTCAAGATTTTTTCTCCTTTCCTTTATCCGAAGGAGCAAGGGTCTTCCTTGGCCGAGGAAAACATTTTGCATTCAGATAAAAAATTACCGCACAGAATTCGTCCGTGCGGTAAAAAATCATCTAGAATATAATCTCCCTACGACGGCATTATCCATATCAGGTTAAAGGGTTTAAGCTAAACTTATCTCAGCCTTACGGCACCCCTGATTAAAATATTAAATTTTCTGTTCGGCAAGGGTATTATATACCCTATTTTAAAGATTGTCAATAAAATCCTTGACATTTTCTTCCCAAATTATAAGAAGAGTTCCCTTTTTCACCGAGATTTTCGCGGTGTTTTCGGTAAACGAGTTGCTGACTCCGAGGGGAGTATTAAAGGTTAGGGTATGGTTACTGAGGAGGTATTTTAAACCGCTCAGAGTTACTCCCTCTGCTCTGTCCCCTGCGGAAAATACCGAAAGGGTATTTCCGATTTTTCCCATTATTTCTGTTTCGCCGTCTTTTATGGCGGTAGCGATAAAGCCGTCGCCTATAAGATAGCCTGCCTTACCCCTTTCGGCAAGCTCGCAAAGAAGTGCATAGTTTGCGAAGGTATGGTCGGGACGTCCCCCAGTTCCGCCATATAGCAGGAAGGTATCGAAGCCTTTTTCGACACCTAAATCTACGGCATATTTCATATCGGTAACGTCTTTTTCGACGGGGAGTATTACGGCGTCCTTCGGAGGCTCGAAGCTCGCCGAATCGAAATCGCCCACGACAAGGTCGGGTGTGATATTTCCCATTCGGTCGATTCCGCCGTCGGCCGCAATAACTAAGCCGCCTTTTTTTATATAAAGCAGGGGCAGTTCCCCTGCCCCTATGATATAGCATATTTTCATCTTAGCCGTTCACCGTTTCGTCCGCTTCGTTGGTGGTTTTCATTTCTTCCGATTCGTCAGCCTTACAGTTGACCTCCTCGGGGTCGTGATAGGTAGGAACGACGGCCTTCATTGCTTTTTTAATTATGCAGGAGTTGATAGCCGTCTTTGAGTCGGCCACGGCATTTTTAAGAATGACAAGCTTGTCCTCGACCTCTTTACGGGTAAAGGGATGGTCGCGCTCGATAAAGATAAGGTTGTTATCGGTTTTATCGAGATCCTCGGTTTTTATAAGCAGCTCCTCGTAAAGCTTTTCGCCGGGACGAAGTCCGATCTCGACGATCTTTATATCCTTATAAGGAGTATAGCCCGAAAGCTTTATCATACTTTCGGCAAGATCGAGTATTTTTACAGGCTTGCCCATATCGAGGACGAAAAGCTCTCCGCTATCGGCCATAAAGCCCGCTTCCATAACAAGCTGAGTCGCCTCGGGGATGGTCATAAAGTAGCGGATTATACGCTTATCGGTAATGGTAACGGGGCCGCCCTTTTCGATCTGATTTCTGAACAGCGGTATTACCGAGCCGTTGGAGCCGAGAACGTTTCCGAAGCGAACGCAGGCAAAGGAGGTATCGCTGTCGGTGCGGCACTGCACCACCATTTCACAAAGACGCTTTGATGCGCCCATAATGTTGGTGGGGTTTACGGCCTTGTCGGTAGAAATAAGAATAAACTTCTCTACCCCGTATTTTTCGGCGGCATTGGCAACATTATAGGTACCGAAAACGTTATTCTTTATAGCCTCGCAGCCGCTATGCTCCATTAAAGGCACATGCTTATGAGCGGCGGCATGAAAGATTATCTGCGGACGGTAGTAATCTACAATAGCGTCGATTCGCTCGGCCTCTCTTACCGAGGCTATCTCAACCGACAGATCGAGCTTATCCTTATAGCGACGGGTAAGCTCCTGCTGAATATCGTAGGCGTTGTTTTCGTAAATATCGAGAATTATAAGCTTTTTCGGACGGCGCTTCGCAATCTGACGGCAGATCTCACTACCGATAGAGCCGCCGCCACCCGTAACAAGGATGGTTTTTCCGCGATAATAGTTATCCATTCCCGAATCGCTTATTTTAAGAGCATGACGGAAAAGAAGGTCTTCAATTTTAAAGTCGCGGAGAACACGCTTGGAGCTTTCCTCGTCCTCGACCTGATTTATCGGGAAGTCGTAAAGCTTTACCTTACAGCCCGTTTGTGAATAGAAGTCCAACAGCTCGGTTGCGGTTTTTCCGTCGATATTGGGA
>SFWF01000096.1 GCA_004560045.1 bacterium
TTGCTACGCTTTCAATAATTCTATGAGTTTTGCCTGTACAAGCACGGCCGATCAAAAAATTAAGCATACTTCTTCTCCAAATTTAAAATTCTATAAATATTATGCGATATATTTCTTCTTTTGGAAAGGGGGGAAATTACAAAAACATTAAGTCGATAACAGTAAAAAGCAAAACACCTACCGGTCCGAGTAAAACGGAAAGAAAAACGGAAACGGTATTTATATATATCTTCACAAAAATATAGGAAGAAATGATTTTCAAAAGCACCAAAAGAACAATTCCCGAAAGCGAATTAAGCAGAAGCAAAGCAAGCGATTGCTTTTTGTAGATTACGTAAGCGATAGAGATTATTACGCAAAGAATAATAAATATTATTAAGATAATTTTATAAAACAAAACAGAGTCCCCCTTATCTAAAAGATATGAGAACTCCGTATAAGATATGAAATAATAAAGAGGCATACCAACGTATGCCCCTTTAAATTAAAGCGCGAAGATTATGTTGGCAACGAGAACCAGCACAAAGAAAGCAACGGCAATGAACTTAGTAATTCTTGCAAGCTTTGCATCAGCGGTTCTGGCCTTTGTTTTAGAAAGGAAAGTATCAGCTGCGCCGGAAATAGCACCGTTAATACCGGATCTGTGACCCTGTTGCAGGAGAACAACTCCTACGATAACGATGGAAACGAGAAGCACAACAATACCGAGAATTATCTCAAAAGGACCCATTTAGCATACCTCCATTAAGTCTAATTAACACAATAACAGATGTATTATAGCAGAAACTTTCAAAAAAAGCAAGAACTTTTTTAAACAGGATGAATTGCAGACTTTCCGTCGGCGTGTTTTGCATCAACCTTGTATTTCTTGTTGCTTCTGTCTTCGAAGAATTTAACGGCAACCTGTCCGAACTGAGCATAAGAAAGAACGTCTTCCTCCTGCTCGAGCCAAGGAGCAACCTCTGCCCTTATCTTTTCAAGCTCAGGCTCGATAAGGTCGGCAGGACGGCAGTCGATAGGCTCTGCGTCGCCGATGATCTTCTTTCTGAACTCGGGATCGATCGGAAGAGGAGTTTTGCCGTACTCACCGCGAACCAGTCCGCGGAATTCTTTAGTTACCATCTTATAGCGCTCGCCGCTAATGATATTGAACACGGCCTGAGTGCCGACAATCTGCGACGAAGGCGTAACGAGCGGAGGATATCCGCAGTCTGCGCGGACCTTGGGAACTTCTGCAAGAACATCGGAAAGCTTGTCTTCCTTGCCCGCCTGCTTAAGCTGAGACACAAGGTTAGAAAGCATACCGCCGGGAACCTGATAAATAAGGGTCTTTCCGTCAACGCCAAGCATTTTGGGGTTGAGGAGTCCGCTTTCGATGTATTTTTCACGAAGAACGGTAGCCTTTTTAGCAATTCCTGCAAGAGCTTCAAGGTCGAGGCCGGTATCGTACTCGGTTCCCTGAAGCGCGGCAACCATAGCCTCGGTAGCGGCATGAGAAGTACCGAGAGCAAGCGGAGAAATAGCGGTATCTACAACGTCCGCACCTGCTTCAATGGCCTTTAAAAGCACCATTGAACCAAGGCCCGAAGTGTAGTGAGAGTGAACCTGGATCGGAACCTTAACCGTCTCCTTAAGAGCCTTAACGAGATCGTAGGTACCGTAAGGAGTAAGCAGACCTGCCATATCCTTAACGCAGATAGAATCAGCGCCTGCGTTTTCGAGCTGCTTAGCGTAATTAGTGTAATACTCGATATCGAAAACGGGACCGGTGGTATAGGAAATGGCGGCCTGAGTATGAGCGCCTTCCTTCTTAGCGGCGTTTATCGAGGTTTCGAGATTTCTGAAGTCGTTAAGAGCGTCGAAGATACGAAGAATATCGATACCGTTAGCAACAGATTTCTGAACAAAATATTCAACTACGTCATCGGCATAATGACGGTAGCCGAGCATATTCTGACCTCTGAAGAGCATCTGAAGCTTGGTGTTGGGACAAGCCTTGCGGATGGTGCGAAGACGATCCCAAGGATCTTCGCCGAGGAAACGAAGGCAACTGTCGAAGGTTGCGCCTCCCCAGCATTCAAGCGAATGAAAACCGATTTTATCAAGGTCTTCGAGCATAGGACGCATATCGTCCATAGACATACGAGTAGCAATAAGCGACTGATGAGCGTCTCTTAAAACCGTCTCGGTAATACCAATTCGTGCCATTACTCTATTTACCTCTTTCTATAAATTATTTAAGCGTAATGAGAGCTTTTCCGGATTCAACAGCCTCGCCCTTAGCAGCGGTAACAGAGGCAACCTCACCGTCACGAGGAGCATAGATCTCGTTTTCCATCTTCATAGCTTCGAGAACGCAAAGAACTTCGCCCTTCTTAACAGCCTGTCCAACGGTAACGTTGACCGAAAGAATAGTTCCGGGCATCGGAGCAGAGATAACCTCTACGCCTGCGGCGGCAGGAGCAGCAGGTGCAGGTGCGGCTGCAGGGGCAACGGCAGCAGGTGCGGGAGCGGCAACGGGAGCAGAAGCAACCTCTTCAACACATACGTCATAAGCGATTCCGTTAACAGTAACTTTTAATTGTTTCATAATATTTGACCTCCATTAAAGCGGTATATTAGTATGTTTTTTGCTAAGGGTTGAAACTCTTTTAGAGCTGAGAGCGTCAAGAGCGGAAGAAACCTTGCTTGCAGTATCTGCAGGTTCGATCACGTCGGTAACGAAGCCTGCGGCGGCTGCATTAAAGGGAGAGCAAACTTCACTCGCATACTCGGCTTCAAGAGCCTTACGGTCCTCCCCTGCTTCAAGACGTTCTTTGTAAAGAAGCTGCACAGCGGTCATAGGCTCTAATGTACCGATAACCGAGTCAGACCAGGCGTAAACCATATCAGGAGCGGCCGCAGAAGAAACGAAGGCGATATAAGCTCCTGCGATAGCGTTACCCGTAACAACGGCAATTTTAGCGGTAGTAGCTTCACTGTAGGCGCTGGTCAAAACGGAGATTGATTTAACACCGCCTGCAAGATCGCATTTTTCTTTAGCAAGAATTCCGAGAGAATCGACAAGAGTAACTACAGGGATAGAGAAAGCGTCGCAGAAGCGTACAAACTTAGCGGCCTTCTTAGCTCCGTCGGCGCAGAAATAGCCGTCAGCAGCCTCTGCGTCGGTTGCAACAACGCCGACAGAAGCACCGTTTATACGGGCAAAGCCGGTTTTGATACATTTACCGTAATCGGCAGAAAGCTCGAAAAAGCTACCTGCGTCAACAACAGCCTTAATGTTATTTCCACCCTCAGGACCAACGGGTTCCGCAAAAAGAGGCTCGGAAAGATTATTCGAAGGAAGGTATCCAAGGAGGTCGGCGGCAAGAGCTAAAGCTTCCTTATCGTTATCTGCAACAAGTGCGGCAGTACCGTTTTTAGCAGCAAGTTTAGCAGTACCAAGCTCTGATTCAGCCGAAGCGAAGGCGGGAGAGGTTATGTAAAACTCAGCCTCGTTTGTCATAATTACTACGTCGGAAAGAGAAGCAAGTACGGCCGCGCTTCCGATGCAGGGACCTGCAACAACAGAAATCTGAGGAACGACGCCCGATATATTACCCGCAGCCTTAATAAGAGTACCGTAGGCTTCGAGAGCTGCCGCACCTTCGTCTACGTGTGCTCCGACAGAATCGAAAACAGAAATAACGGGAGCTCCCGTCTTGGTTGCAAGCTCGTAAACATGGGCAATCTTAGAGGCCTGAACCTTGCCCATAGCGCCTTTATTTATATCAATACTCTGTGCATAGGCGTAAACAAGCATTCCGTTTACCTCGCCGTATGCGGCAACGACCTCGCACTCGGAGCCGTTATTTTTAAGAAAACGGTCAATTTCATTGAAATTTCCGCCGTCGAAAAGCATTTCAAGACGTTTTCTTGCGTTCGAATCTGAAAGCGCATTTACCTCAGAAGCGAACTTGTTGTTTGTTAGCGTATCGCTCATAATGTACCTCCAACAGATAAAATATGTCGATAAAACATCAATTTATCACCAGTTTAATATTATAACACTACGTTTAATATTTAACAAGCCTTTTTTTGTAAAAAGCAAGTTAAATCTAAACACTTTGTTTTGACTGTGAGACGTTGGTAAGGCGCTTTAATTCTTTTTCGTTTAAATCGCGCCATTTACCCTGACCGAGCATACCGAGCTTTACTCCGGCGATCTCGGTTTTTTTGAGCCTCAATACCTCAAGACCAACCATTTCACACATCTTTCTTATGCGTTCAATTACAAAAACGTCACAAGGCAGCGTCAGTCTTCCGTCTCTGTCAATATCGATTCCCGAAGCCAGCTTATCTATCTGATCGTCAGAGACGGACCCGTCAACGGTTACGCGGTAGGTTTTGTTAACGTGAGAAGACGGATGTGTAAGCTTGTTGGAAAAATCACCGTCGTTTGTCATTAAGAGAAGTCCTTCGGAATTACGGTCAAGCCTTCCGACGGGAAAAACCTTTACGGGCACATCCTTAACGAGCTCTGCTACACATTTGCGTCCCATCTCATCGCTCATGGTAGTGACAAAGCCACGCGGCTTATGAAGCATTATGTAAACCTTCTCCTTGACGGCGACAACAGTTTTTCCTCTGACTGTCACCTTGTCGCGGATAGGGTCGACCTTATCGCCGATCATAGCGATCCTGCCGTTTACCTTAACCTTACCAAGTTCGATGAGTTCTTCGGATTTACGACGGGAAGCTATGCCGTTGTCTGCCAAAAACTTTTGCAGACGAATTTTGTTATCCTTCATTATAGCTCAGTCTCTTCGATAACGGTCTTTTTCTCGAAGATCTCCTT
>SFWF01000097.1 GCA_004560045.1 bacterium
ATTGCTCTGGCCGGAATATGGTGCATTTCCCTGCTGTTTCGCGATAACGGCAGAGCCCACGAGTAAACAAGTGTACAAAAGGTGCAGAAATTCTTCTGCACCTTTTTACATTTTCAGTATTCGGTTGATGGGATAATTTCGCCGCTTTCGATCTTAAAGGTTATGTCGCCCGAGCGGTCGGTTCGGTAGATCTTAGCACCTACCGTCTCTAAATTCGTCAGGACCTCGGTATGAGGATGACCGTACTGATTCGAGGAGGAACAGGAAATTACTCCGTACTCGGGAGAGGCGGCCTTTATAAAATCGAGGGTGTTCGAATTTCGGCTTCCGTGATGGGCGGCCTTATAGACGTCGCAGTCGAGGTTTATTCCCTCTTCCATAAGTCTATTTTCGATATCTGCACCTGCGTCACCCGTGAGCAGAAACTTTTTACCTCCGCATTCGGCCATAAGTACCACAGAGCGGTCGTTGGAATCCGACTCGTCCGCATAGTGACCGATAACGGTTATATCGAAATCGCCGATATTTACTAAGGTTCCTACACGAGCTATCGAGACCTCGGCGCCGCTGTTTTCAAGGGCATACTGAAAATCGTCGAAGTCGTTGGCCTCCTTGTCCGAAAGCTCGGGAAGAAGGGCGTATTCTACGTCGAGGGTTTTAAGAATCTTCGGAGCGCCTCCTACGTGATCCATATCGTAATGAGAAAGGATGATACAGTCGAGCCGTTCGATCTTATAGCTTCTCAGAGCGTCTAAAAGCTCGCTACCGTGATCGCTCTCATCGCCGAAATCGATAAGGGCGTTATAGCCGTTGCTTGAAATAAGGATACTGTCGCCCTGACCCACGTCAATAAATCTTACCGTATCCTCGTCGGAGGCCTTGGTCTCGTCGCCGAAGACGGCTCTTCCGATATCGGTCCAGGTAGGGATATACCTATTATCGGCGAAGGTTATCAGCATCATTAGCAACGCTAAGCAGGTCACGCAGATTATAAGCAGGCGGAAAATATAGTTAGGCTTTTTAGAGTCCAATTATTCTTCTCCTGCCTTCTGTTCCATAAGCTGCTCCTTGGTGATAAGGACGGGACGGGGCTTTGCTCCCTCGTAGGGGCCTACTATTCCCCTTTCCTCCATCATATCGATAAGGCGGGCAGCACGGGCATAGCCCAGTTTTAAGCGGCGCTGAAGCATAGAGGTAGAGGCCTGACCGTTTTCGACAACGAACTCGATAGCGGCGGGAAGCATAGGATCGTCGGCCTCCACATCGTCTCCGCCCGAAGCAGGCGCCTCCTTGCCCTTTTTGTCCATAGTGGCTCTTATTTCGATATCCTCCATAACCGAATCGTCGTATTCGCAGGTGTGACGTCCCTTAACGAAGTCGACGACCGCCTCGACCTCCTCGTCGCTGACGAAGCAGCCCTGAATACGGGAGGGCTTATTTGCGCCGTAGGGGGCAAATAGCATATCTCCCCTACCGAGAAGCTTTTCGGCTCCTGCGGAATCGAGAATTGTACGGGAGTCGATCTGTGATGAAACGGCAAAGGCGATACGGGAAGGAATATTGGCCTTGATAACACCCGTAACGACGTCGACCGAGGGACGCTGAGTCGCGATAATAAGGTGCATTCCCGCGGCACGGGCCTTTGCGGCAATACGGTTAATAGAATCTTCAACCTCTTTGGGAGCGGTCATCATAAGGTCGGCAAGCTCGTCGACGATTATAACGATTCGGGGAAGCTTTTTCATTTCGGGGTCGTTCTCGGCGACACGATTAAAGCCTTCAAGGTCGCGAACATTGCTTGCGGCGAACATCATATAACGTTTTTCCATTTCGGAAACCGCCCAGCTGAGGGTTGCGGCAGCCTTACGGGGCTCGGTAACGACGGGAAGAAGCAGATGCGGTATTCCGTTATAGATGCCGAGCTCAACGACCTTGGGGTCGACCATAATAAGCTTGACCTCGTCGGGACGGGCCTTATAAAGAATACTCATAATGATCGAGTTGATACATACCGATTTACCCGAGCCGGTAGCACCTGCGATAAGGCCGTGGGGCATTTTAGCGATATCGCCGACTATTGCGTTACCGCCGATATCCTTGCCGAGGGCAATCGTCAGCTTACTCTTGGAGCCTGTAAAGGACAGCGACTCGAGCATTTCTCTTATATGTACAACGTTGCTTGATTTATTGGGGACCTCGATACCGACGGCGGCCTTATTGGGAATAGGGGCTTCTATTCTGACACCTGCGGTAGCAAGGTTAAGAGCGATATCGTCGGCGAGACCGGTTATTTTGCTTATCTTGACGCCTGCGCTGGGCTGAAGCTCGTAGCGGGTAACGGTGGGGCCTCTCGAAATATCGACGATTCGGGTCTCGACCCCGAAGCTCTTAAGGGCATTTACGAGGCGGTTAGCGGTATTTTCAAGCTCGGCCTGCTCCGCGGCGGCTGACTTGGACGCTCCGCTTTTTAAAAGGTCTAAGGGCGGGAACTTATATTCTTCCCTTTCCATAGGAATATTTTCGGTCTCCTTGGCGACCTCGTTTATCTCTTCGGAGGTTATTGGAGTAGTATCGTCCTCTTCCTCTTTTTCTTCGCTCTCGGGCTCGAAAACGGGGGCAATATTCTCCTCCTCGGCGGCAGAAAGGGCCTCTTCAACCGAAATAGAGCTCTGCTCGGTTTCGGACTCTTCTTCGGGGAGATCGATATCCTTGTAGGCGCTTATGACCTTGCGCTGCTTTTCGGATATGCCCGAAGGTATGGGGGCAGGCTCGCCGGGTTCGTCCAGCGGAATATCTATCTCTTCCTTTCTTCTGCGGCGCTCCTCCTCTACCGCAACCTTATGCTCACGGTAGCCGTCACGGACCGTTTCAACCGGCTTCGAAAGCTGACGTAAAAGCTTTATAAGGGGGGTCGAGGTAACGAGCATCAGGAATATGAAAACAAGCAGGAATACCGTAACTATGGCGCCCGCCTTGCCGAAGGCGAAATATATGGGCTGTGCAATAAGGCCGCCGAGCAGGCCGCCGCTATGAAGAAGTATTCCGCTTTTATAGGAAGCGCTCAGATGCGCCGAATAGGCTTCTCCGAAGCCCGCGAGCTTAGGATGAGCACAGAAAACGTCGATAGAAGCGCATACGAGGACTATAAGTATTCCGATCTCGACAAAGCGTACGGCAACGCCCTCTTTAAGCTTATCCATCGCGTAGGTAACGGCCAGGGCAACCATGAAGAAGGGGAAAACGAAGGCCATTACGCCGAAAAAGCCAAAGAAGAAATTGTGCATTCCTCTCCAGACGTTTTCTCCCGGGATAAAGGTTACCGCAAGGATAAAGAGTGACGCCGCAAAAAGAAGCAGAGAAATTATCTGCTTATGATTTGCCGAGAGTCTGCTTTGAGGCTTTGAGCCTCGTTTTTTTGCTGCTGAGCCTTTTTTAGCCGCCATTATGTACTCTCCTTAATTTATCATTCGTGACGCCGTTTATTCGGCGTCACAGGTATTTTTATCTATCATTTCGTAAAGGGTAGCAACCGCGTCGGAAAGTCCACCGATATTATCGATAAGACCGTCCTCCACCGCCTTTTCGCCGTCGAGAATAGAGCCGACGTCGTTTACCATTTCCCCTACGTTCATCATAAGTGAAGAAAATTTTTCCTTCGTAATTTTAGAATTTTTCGTAACGAAGGTTATTATCCTGTCCTGAATACGCTCGAAATGCCTGAGCATCTGAGGCACTCCCAAGACAAGGCCGGTCATACGCACGGGATGAACCGTCATGGTGGCTGAAGGGACGATAAAGGATTTTTTCGCCGCTACGCTTAAGGGAATTCCGATAGAATGAGCTCCGCCGAGGACCAGCGACACGGTAGGCTTTTTCATTCCCGAAATAAGCTCGGCAATGGCAAGTCCCGCTTCAACGTCACCGCCTACGGTATTGAGCAGGATAAGCAGGCCCTGAATATCCTTGTCCTCCTCTATGGCCACAAGCTGAGGTATTATATGCTCGTACTTGGTGGTCTTATTCTGTGACGATGAGACGATATGACCCTCGATCTCGCCGATAATGGTCAGACACTGTATAACGTGCTTTCCGTCGGACGCGGTAATTGAGGCAGATTCTTTGATCTGATCGAAAAGGGTTGCGTCACTGTTTTCGCTGCCTTCGGACAGGTTTAAGGAATATTTATTTTTCGTATTCATAAAATTACCTCCAATAAAAATATTATTGGAAGAAAAAATTATAAAATA
>SFWF01000025.1 GCA_004560045.1 bacterium
GAACCATAAATACATTCCGCCGTAAATAATGGGCTGATGTATAAGATAAACGAGCAAGGTATGCCTTCCGACGAAGGAAAGAGCCTTTACGGGGTTGGCTCTGAAAAGCTTGGGCGCGGTACCCTTTTTAAAGGGACGGCCGAGAAAGCTTCTCGCAAGGAATATGAATATCCAGGGGAGAAGCGGATAATAGTCGGCCGAAATGATCCCCGTGTTAAAGCCGATAATACCGAGAAGCAGGTTTAAAATTTCGCTGTTTGTATATATCTCGACCGAAAATACCTGAAAAGAAATTACGAAAAGAACTACCGATACCGCCGCACCTATAAGCATGGGTATCTTTTCAAGGAAACGGCCGATAGCGGCATAGAGGAGCATCGCAACCCCGAAGAAATGAAGAATACCGAAAATAATAAGCTGATCGGGTATGGCGAAATAGGTCACCGCCGTTACGAGAAGCCCTGCGGCAAGGGTCTTAATACCCCTTTTCGCGTTGCTTCGGGTAAGGGAGCAGAAAATTCCCGAAATAAGAACAAGGCAGACCACGAAGCATATTCTGAAGCTATCCATAACGACCGTCCCGAAAAGCCGGAGGTCGACTGAGAATATTGCGGTAAGATTATACATTGCGTGATATATTACCACGAGGATTATACAGATTCCCCGAAGCATATCCAAAAGATGATAGCGGTCTTTTCTTCGCGTAGCCAAAAATTTCTCTCCTAAAACGTTTTTTCATTATACCCTCCCGAGTCCCTTCAATCAAGAAAATAATTTGTTGAATAATTTTCCGAAATAGTGTATCCTTATATTAAATGTTATGATTGGAGCGAACAAATGGGCAATTGGTTTGAACAAATACTATCGGTCTTTGTGGCCATAGGAAAGGATATCGCTGCGGCCTTCGGCGCTTTCGGCGACTTTATAAGCAGTCTTAGCGGCTGGATGTATACCTATCTTCTCGTAATACTTCTCGTTGCGGGCGGCCTTTTCTTCACCGTCCGTACTAAATTCGTTCAGTTTTCTCTTCTTAAGGAGCAGTTTCGCGCCGTAACCGAAAAGCCGAAGGATAAAAAGAGCGTTTCCTCCTTTCAGGCCCTTATGGTTTCTACCGCCTCCCGCGTCGGAACGGGAAACATTATCGGCGTTTCTACCGCTATCTGTATGGGCGGCTACGGTGCCGTTTTCTGGATGTGGGTAATAGCAATAATCGGCGCCGCCTCGGCCTTTATCGAAAGCACCCTGGCGCAGATATTTAAAAAGCGCGGTCCTCAGGGAAGCTACGGCGGCCCTGCCTATTATATTGAGCAGGGACTCGGAAAAAAGGGTCTTGCCCTTCTTTTTTCGGTGCTCCTCATTATAACCTACGGCGTTGGCTTTAATATGCTGGCTTCTTATAATCTGCAGTCTACCTTCGAGGGCTACTCCTTCTATAACCCCTCCTATACCCCCTGGATAATCGGACTTATTCTGGCGGTGGTCGTCGGCTTCTGCCTCTTCGGCGGCGGTAAGCGTATAATCAATATGACCACTCTGCTTGTCCCCGTTATGGGAATAGCCTATATTCTCGTTGCCGTTATAATAGTTATAATGAATATCGGTATCCTTCCCGATGTTTTCGTAAAGATATTTAAAGACGCCTTCGATTTTCCTGCTATTTTCGGAGGAATTACCGGTTCCTGCCTTATGTACGGAATAAAACGCGGCCTCTACAGTAACGAGGCAGGCGTAGGCTCGGCCCCCAACGCTTCGGCCTCCGCCGAGGTAAGTCACCCCGTAAAGCAGGGACTTGTTCAGGTACTTTCGGTCTTTATCGATACCATTCTCGTCTGCTCGGCAACCGCCTTTTTGTGCCTTTGCTCGGGCGCTGAGGCTACCCCCGAGGTTTCGGGTGCCCCCTACGTTCAGGCCGCTCTTACCAAGAACCTCGGCTCCTTCGGCCCGATATTTATAACCGTAGCGATGGTGCTTTTTGCCTTTACCACCATTATCGGAAACCTTTTCTACGTCGAGAAAAGCTTCCTCTATATGAATAAAGGCCCTCTCTCAAAAAAGCAGGATATGGCCTATAAGCTCGTGGCCTGCGGGCTTGTGCTTTTAGGCTCGGGGCTCAGCGCAGGTCTTTTATGGGATATCGCCGACCTTACGATGGGCGCCATGACCATAGTCAACATCCCCGTTATCCTTATTCTCGGAAAATACGCCTACCGAGCCCTCGACGACTATAAGCGTCAGAGAAAAGCGGGCCTCAACCCCGAGTTTAAGTCCGCCTCGGTTGGAATAAAAACCAAAACGGATTATTGGAACTAAACGATCGGTAAAGAGTTTTTATGTGCTGATATTTATTATCATTCTTATTGCCATCCTTTTCTCGAAAAAAAGAAAAAAAGCGTAAGCTTTAAACAGCCGTGAATTTCACGGCTGTTTATTTTCAGTTTATAATTGTTCACAAGGTGAACTTTTTCTTGACTTTAACAGATAAAATATTTATACTGTTTTTAGAACTTTTTTATAAAGGAGAAACTCTATGGATAGGAAATACGAAGCCCTGTTTACCCCTTGGAAAATAGGAAACGTCGAGATCAAAAACCGTATCGTTATGTGTCCTATGGGCGGAACCTCCCTTTTTGGCTGGTTCGAGCTTGGCGGATGTCATTTCGATAAGGAGGCCGCTAAGCTTTTTATCGAACGTGCAAACAATAACGTCGGTCTTATAATCCCCGGAATCGCCCCCCTGCGCGATACCTTCTGGGGAAAATGGCTTTGGCAGAACCCGAAAATGTTCACCGAGCTCAAAGAATTTATGGACGAGATACATAAAACGGGAGCCAAGCTTTTTATTCAGCTCACGGCAGGAATGGGCCGTAGCTGGGCCATAACCGAGCAGATTGCCCCTCTTCATAAGAATAAGCTCACAAGAGCGCTTATAAAGCCCGTGATCGATACCTCTCACGAGCTTGCCTGCCCGAGTCCTCAGCCCTCTCGCTGGGCTCACGATATCGAGTGTCCCGAAATGACCGTAAAGCAGATCCGCGAGATAATCGAGGCCTTCGCCAAGACCGCAAAGCTCTGTAAGGAGGCCGGTGTGGACGGTGTTGAGGTTCACGCCGTACACGAGGGCTATCTTTTAGATCAGTTTGCGATCGAGTTCTTCAACAAGCGTACCGATGAATGGGGCGGAAGCTTCGAAAATCGCTACCGCTTTGCCGCCGAGGTCGTAAAGGCTATAAAGGAGTCCTGCGGAAGCGACTTCCCCGTATCTCTCCGCTATTCGGTAGAGTCTAAAATGAAGGGCTTCTGCGAGGGCGCAATGCCCGGCGAGGACTATACCGAGGTCGGCCGTAATATGGAAGAAAGCGAAAGAGCCGCAAAATATCTTCAGGACGCAGGCTACGATATGCTTAATGCCGATAACGGCACCTACGACTCCTGGTATTGGGCGCATCCGCCTATGTATATGCCCGAAAACTGTAACCTTGAGGACGTTGCGCATATTAAGAAATTCGTCGACATCCCCGTGGTTTGTGCAGGCCGAATGAATGCCGAGGCGGGAGCTCAGGCGGTAGCCGAGGGAAGAATAGACGCCGTCGGCGTTGCCCGTCAGTTTTTGACCGACCCCGAGTGGGTAACCAAGCTTATCGACGACCGACTCGAGGATATCAAGCCCTGCATCTGCTGTCACGCAGGCTGCTTCAATTTCTCCTCCTCCAAGGGTCACGCAAATACCCAGGATCTGACCGATACAATGGGTCTTGCCCGCTGTGCTTTGAACCCCGAGACCATGCAGTCGAAAAAGTATCATTTGGAGCCTGCGAAAAAGGTTAAGAATATCGCCGTTATCGGCGGCGGTATCGGCGGTATGGAGGCGGCGATAGTCTGTGCAAAACGCGGCCATAAGGTAACCCTTTACGAAAAGAGCGATAAGCTCGGCGGCGTATTTATCGCGGCGGCGGCCCCCTCCTTTAAGGAAAAGGATAAGGCCCTTATCGCCTGGTATATCCGCGAGGTTGAAAGACTTCCCATAGAGGTCAGAAGAAACACCGAGGTCACCGACCTTAAGGCCCTTTCTGCCGACGAGATCATCGTCGCAACCGGAGCCGCCCCCAAAAAGCTTCCCGTAAAGGGAGCCGAAAAGGCTATTGAAGCTATCGATTTTCTCCTCGGTAATGCCGAGGTAGGGGAGAACGTAACGGTTATCGGCGGCGGTCTTACGGGCTGTGAAATAGCATACGAGCTCTACCTTCAGGGCAAAAGACCTACCATCGTCGAAATGCAGGACGACCTTATTACCGCCAAGGGTGTCTGCCTCGCGAATACAAGCTACCTCCGCGATTTCTTTAAGACCAACAAGGTACCCGTACATCTTGAAACCGCTCTTTGCGAAATAGGCGACGGCTTCGTCTCCTTAAAGGGCAAGGACGGCGATATCTTCACAAACGCAACCGATTCGGTAATCCTTTCCGTAGGCTACGACCCCGCACCCCTCGCCAAGAAGGGCGGCAAGGTTCACGTTATCGGCGACGCCGCCAAGGTTGGCAACCTCCGCACCGTTATCTGGGGCGCCTGGGACGTGGCAATGAAACTGTAACCAAGCGTTTATAAAACGGCTTCCTCGTATATTCCGAAAACCGGTGGAAAGGGATAGGGGAAGAGGGGGAAGCTGCTTCTTCTGAGAAATCTTCCTGAAGCTCCCCTCGTCCCTCTTCCCTTTTCCCTAACCCACAAAGCTTTAATATATTATCGTAATACTTAAGGAGTGATTTTATGTATCTGACCCCCGAACAGCAGGCTATACTCGACGGCTCAAAGGGCGAAACGCTGGCCAAGGTTATGAAGACCATGGTTATGTACGGCGATGCCTTCGAGGCCGAAAAGCTTGTTCCCGTAACCTCAAAATATAATCACCTCGTGACCTCCTTCGGTCTCAAGGTTATGTCCCCCGTATACGACCTGATGCAGCAGCTTCTGGACGCAGGCGTTATGAGCGGGCAGAAATTCTCCGTAGACCCCCGTCCCCTCGACAAAAACGTCCCCGCCTCCTTCCTGCAGAAATTCGTTTTTAACAAATTTATGTACACCAAGCAGGATTTCTACGAGGATCAGCTTATAAAGCTCGGTCTTATGGACAAGGATGCCTTTACCTGCGCCTGCTATATGGACGAGGTAGGAAATACCCCCAAAAAGGGCGACGTCCTTTCCTGGGCCGAGTCCTCTGCCGTCGTTTACGCAAACTCGGTACTGGGCGCCCGCTGTAACCGTAACTCGGGTATTATCGACATTATGGGCTCCATCGTCGGATTTGTTCCCTATTTCGGACTCCTTACCGATGAGGGCAGAAAGGCTACCTGGGTAGTGAAGATCGAAACCACCAAAAAGCCCGAGGCTCAGCTTTTAGGCTCGGCCATCGGTATGAGGGTTATGGAGGACGTTCCCTTTATTGTGGGTCTGGACAAGTGGATAGGTGACGAGCTTACCGACGAAGCCTGCACCTATCTTAAGGATTTCGGTGCCGCCACCGCCTCCAACGGTGCCGTGGGACTCTATCATATCGAAAACCTGACCCCCGAAGCCAAGGATCAGGGCCGCGACCTTATTGCCGAGGGCGCAAAGGAATATATAATCGACGACGCCGAGCTGGAGCGTGTATATAAGGAATATCCCGTCATCTGGAAAAAGCCCGATGCTGCCCCCAAGCTCTGCTTTATGGGCTGTCCCCATATGTCCCTCCAGCAGCTTAAATCCTGGACCGACAAGGTTGAAGCGGGTCTTAAGGAGGCAGGAAACGACAAGGTCGTCATCCCCACCGTATTTACCGCCGCACCCAAGGTCCTCGCAGAGTTTAACAAGACCGAATATGCAAAAAGACTTAAGGCAACGGGAGTTATAACCTCCTACATCTGCCCTCTTATGTATATGAATAATCCTCTTTGTAAAACTGTGCCGGTCATAACCTCCTCAAACAAGCTTCGTACCTATACCTCGGCCAGATACTACACCGACGACGAGATCCTCGTCGCAATAACCAAGGGAGGTAAATAAGGATGAAAGAATTTAAAGGAAGGGTAGTAACCCCCGGAACCTGCACCGCCGAAGCGGTCGTAACCAAGCAGGGCTTCAACACTCTGGCCTCTATGCAGACGGCCCTTCAGTTCGGTGATAAGAAGACCAAATGCGGCGATCAGAACAACCCCGATATTAACGGTCTGCCCCTCTGCGGCAAGGCTCTCTGCCTGCCTCAGACCATCGGCTCCACCACCGGCGGCCTCGTCCTCTACTGCGCAAATGCAATGGGACGTCAGCCTGCCTGTATGCTTTTCGCAAACCATATCGACTCGTTAGCCGCCGCAGGCGCCGTCCTTGCCGACGTTTGGGTCGAGGGCTCAACGATGCCGGTTGTCGACTGCCTCGGAGATGAATTTCTCGACTACGTCAAAACCGGAATGACCGTAACCGTAAAGGAAGGCGGCATAGTAACCGTCGAATAAACAAATAACAGATTGACAAAATATTGACAATCTGTTATACTTTTTACAAACAAATTATTTGCCGAACGAATATTATTCTTGATATAAGATGAAAAAATTGGTATAATAACCTTAATTAGTGTTTTTCACCTAACTAAGCGGAGGTTTTAATGCTAAAGGGCAGGAAAAAGGTCGTTTTAGACAGTATTATTATCGGCGCCGCCCTCTTCTCGATGTTCTTCGGCGCGGGAAATATGATCTTCCCTCCATACCTGGGACTTAAGGCCGGAACCGATTGGTTTAGCGGCTTTTTAGGCTATTATATCGCCGATATCGGCCTTGCCGTCGTTGCCATCCTTGCTCAGATAAGGGTAGGGGGTCACGAAAGGTTTTTAAGCCCCTTAGGTAAATTTGTCGGCCCTGCAATGATGTTTGCGGTGGTTATGTGTATCGGCCCCATCATAAGCATTCCCCGAACCGCCGCCACTACCTACGAGCTGTCGATAGCCCCGCTCCTCGAAGGCTTTAATATGCCCGTTTTCTATATTGCCTTCTTTGCGGTGGTGGCCCTTCTTTGTATAAATCAGTCGGCCGTTGTCGATATTATCGGAAAAATTCTTACACCTCTGCTTTTCCTCGGTCTTATCCTGCTTATCGTAATGGGAATTATAAATCCAATGGGAAATATAACCCTTCCTCCCCGAACCGAAAGCGTTATTGCCGACGGTATAAGCGCAGGGTATCAGTCGATGGACGTTTTAGCCTCGGTAATTTTCGGAGTAATAATCCTTTCCTCCGCCGCCGATAAGGGGCATACCGACGAAAAATCGAAATCCCGTGTTGCCGCAGGTGCGGGAATAGTTGCGGGAATAGGCCTGCTTATAATCTACTTAGGCCTTACCTATCTCGGCGCTACCGCCTCTTCGGGCTACGATATGCATATTGACCGAACGAGTCTGCTTACCTCTATAATCTCGACCCTTATGCCGGGCACTTGGGGACTTATCTTCTTTGCGGTGGTTGCGGGCCTTGCCTGCCTCTCTACCGCCATCGCCCTGACCACCTCGGCGGCCGAATATTTAGAGGGTCTTACCAAGGGTAAAATCAAATACAAATACCTCGTTATAGGCATCTGCCTTTTCGACGCTGTAATATCCCTTGCGGGGGTCGAAATGCTTATAACCTTCGCGGCGCCTATTCTCGAAATAGTTTACCCCCCGATACTGATGCTGGTGCTGACCTCCTTCCTGCCGAAGCGGATAGGAAGCCTGCCGAAAATGCTTTCGTCCTTTTGCGCAATGCTTTTCGCGGTGCTGACTGTGATCTCCTCCTACGGAGTGGAGATTTCTCTGCTACGCGAGCTGCCCCTTTCCTCCCTGGGCCTTGGTTGGCTGCTGCCCTCGGCGGCGGTACTGCTCCTCGCAGTTGCGGGAGATCTGCTCTTTAATAAAAAAACAAATTTAATCGAATATAACTCTTAAAAAGGAGGCGACCGACTTGGCTAAAGATATGGTCGAAAAAATCGTTCAGACCGAAAAGCAGGCCGAGGAGATAATCGAAGCCGCGAATAAAAAGGCACGAGAAACCCTCGCTGCGGCCGAAGCCCGTACCAAGGAGACCTTGGCGGGGGCGAAGCGTCAGTCTGATGCCGATGCCGAAAAAATAGTAAACGAAGCTACCGCCGAGGCCGAAGCTATCCGCAGTAATGCGGGAGGTAAGGGCTGGACCGAGGGCGAAAAGCTTTCTGCCCGAGCCGATAAGGCGAGAGACGAAGCGGTTAAGGCCGCCGTTGAAATTATTTTTGGTTAAAAGAAAAAAACAACCTTAAAAAGGCGGTGATATTTTGGCAAAACTCAATATGCAAAAGGTGAGTATATTCGCCCTTAAAAGCGATAAAAAGAAAATACTTACCGCTTTGCAAAGCCTTGCGGCCTTCGACCTTTCGGGGGCGGAGGCGACTCCGCGGGACGGCTTTTACCGCGATAGTGAGGAATACGACGGTATTCTGAAGCTAAGCGATGCGGCCGACGGAGCGCTTAAAATGCTAAGCCGTATCGTTCCTGCGAAAAAGCCCCTGCTTTCGGCTTTTTCGGGCCGAAGAAAGGTATCCTCGGAGGAGTTTTTCGCTATAGAAGAACGCTCCGACGAGCTTATGGGAGTTTGTAACGAGATACTACGCTTTGAGCGGGAAATTGCCGAGCATAAGGCGGAGATAGTAAGGCTTGAAATCTCCTCAGAGCAGCTTTTGGCCTACGAGGGACTTGACCTTCCGCTATCCTTTACGGGAACCGATAAGACGGTGGCCGCTATCGGTACGGTACCGGGGCTTCTGAGCCTTGAGGACCTGCTTAAAAGGCTTGCCGAGGCCGCGCCCGATACCGAGATCTACGCTGAAACGGTAGGAAGCGCCTCGGGACAGACGGTAATTTTCGCAACTGCTCAGAGAAAAGACGAAGAGACCTTTACCTCGGCCCTTCGGGAAATCGGTTTTTCCAGACCCTCGAATACGAGCGAGCTTTCTCCCCGTGAGGAGCTTGCCCGAATAAAGGACAGGATAGAAGCCTTAGAGAAGGAGATTTCCGAGGGGCAGGAAAAAATTGCGGCCTTTGCCGAATACCGAAACGATATCGAGCTGCTTAGCGACTGGTATCTTTCGAAAGCTCTGAGGATCGAGGCGCAAAATTCCCTCGATAACTCGAAGCACACCGTGGTCATAACGGGCTATATCCCGACCTGCGATTTCGAGCTTTTAAAAACCACTCTGACCGAAAAATTCACGGTCCATATCGAAAGCGAGGACGCCGACCCCGAGGAGGCCCCCGTAAAGCTAAAGGGAAATGCCTTTACCG
Organism: bacterium; assembly: GCA_004560045.1. Classification (GTDB taxonomy): domain Bacteria; phylum Bacillota; class Clostridia; order Oscillospirales; family Acutalibacteraceae; genus SFWF01. Next base: position 9,314 of record SFWF01000025.1, read on the forward strand.
AGCCGGCGCAGAGCATTACCGCGATGTATGCCATGCCCACCGCCGCCGATATCGACCCGACCCCCGTAACCTCATTCTTCTATTATTTCTTCTTCGGAATAATGCTTGGTGACGCGGGCTACGGACTACTGATGTGGATAGCGACCTGGGCGGTAAATAAATTCCTCGACCCCGAGCCGAATATGCGAAAGAATATGAAGCTCTTTATGTACTGCGGAATTTCGACCACCCTTTGGGGACTTTTCTTCGGAAGCTTCTTCGGAGTCGATATAATAACAACCATCTTCGGTAAGCTTCCCTTCAAATACCCCTTCATAAATCCCATGAACGGCGACGCGGTAATAATGCTTGTGCTGAGCCTTGCCCTCGGCCTTGTGCAGATTTTGGCGGGTCTTGCCGTTAAGTTTTGGATGACCCTTAAGAGCGACGGCTTTTTAGATGCCTTCCTCGATACGGGACTCTGGATAACGACCCTTTTGGGCTTCGCCCTGACTGCGGCGGGAATGATGCTTCTCCCCGTGCTTCAGACGGTCGGTCTTATAGTAGCCTTCGGATCTATGGCGGGAATAGCCGTTTTCGGAGGCCGAAAGAAAAAGGGTGCTATGAAATTTATCGGAGGCCTTGCCTCCCTTTACGACATTACGGGATACATCAGCGATCTGCTTTCCTTCTCGCGACTTATGGCCCTGGGTCTTACCACCGCCGCTATCAGTATGGTTTTCAATATGCTGGGCGTAATGGTAAGCGGAGGCATAATCGGAAAGGTCTTTATGGTGGTCGTGCTTCTTGTCGGCCACGCTATAAACTTCGGACTTAATGCGCTTGGCGCTTATGTTCATACGCTGAGACTTCAGTATGTAGAGCTTTTCTCGAAGTTCTACGATGGCGGCGGGCGAGCCTTTATCCCCTTCGCCTTCAAAGGTAAATATATCAGAATTAAGGAGGACAAATAATTATGTCAGGAATCGCTTTAGCACTTATCGGTGCAGCAATCGCAACAATTTTTTCAGGTATCGGCTCTGCAAAGGGAGTCGGAATGACCACCGAAGCAGGTATGGGAGTTTTAGCGGAAGACTCTTCCAAGTTCGGTAAGCTTCTCGTTTTAGAGCTTCTCCCCGGTACTCAGGGACTCTACGGCTTCATCGTTGCCGTTATCATTATGCTTAACATCGGCGCTCTCGGCGGAACCATCGATATGGATATGAGCTTCACCAAGGGTCTGCTTTATCTTGCCGCCTCTCTCCCGATCGCCTTCGGCGGACTTTTCTCTGCTATCGCTCAGGGTCGTGCCGCTACCGCAGGTGTAGGCCTTATCGCCAAAAAGGGAGAGGAATTCTCCAAGGCAATGGTTTCTACTACCCTCGTCGAGATCTACGCCCTTCTTGCCTTCCTCGTATCTCTGCTTTCCGTAATCGCTATAGGATAAGGAGAAGAATATGAGCGCAGAAGAAAAAATTCTGGGTGGCATATTAAGCGAAGCCGAGGCGACCGCAAAGGCCGCCGAGGAAAAAACTGCCGAAGAGGTTAAAAAAATAGAGGAAGCCGCCGCCGTTGAGGCAAAGGCCTATTCTGCCGAGGTTATTTCGGCCGCACTCTTAAAGGCAAAGGCTATAAAGAAAAATGCCGAATCTGCCGCAGAGCTTACCGTCCGTGACGCGAAGCTCTCTAAAAAGCACGAAGAGATCGAAAAAACTATCTCTATGGCGCTTGATGCGGCCTTAAAGCTTGACGACGAAAAATATTTCGCCCTTTTAAGCCGGGTAGCCGCCCCCTATGCCAAGGACGGCGAGGCCGTTATCTTTGTCGGCAAAAAGGATAAAAAGCGCGACCTTTCGGTCTTTAAAAAGGCTCTCGCCGAGAAGGGCATCAAAGCGACCCTTTCGGACGTCTCTTGCTCCGGGGACTACGGCTTTGTGCTTTCTTATGGCGACGTGGAATATAACCTGACGCTTAATGCCCTCATAAACGATAAACGCGATATTCTCGAAGATCGCATCCACCGAATCCTTTTCGAAGGTGACAGGTGAGAATATTTAAGGAGGCCCTTTAGTGGCAACAAGTTCATATGCCTTTGCGGTAGGAAACGTAAGGGCCAGAGAAACCGCTCTTCTTAAAAAACAAGATATTTTTCAGCTGCTTTCCTTTAAAACTCCCGCCGAAGCGGTAGGCTATTTAAGGGACAAGGGCTTTGCCTACCCCGATACTCCCGATGCCGACCTGTTTAAGGTCGAGGAGCAGAAGCTCTGGGAGTATATCAGGGAGGTTGCCCCCGACTTTTCGGTATTTTCGGGCTTCATTCTTCAAAACGACTGTCATAACATAAAATCGGTGCTTAAGTGTATGTCGCTTCATAGGGAATATAAGGAGCTTATCCTTTCTCCCTATACGGTAGAGCCCGACAAGGTATATCGCGCCGTTTCGGAAAGAAAGTTTTCGGAGCTTGGTGACGATATTTCCGACGGCGTAAAGGAGGCGGCAGACGCTCTTCTTAAAATCGGCGATCCGCAGCTTGCCGACGCTGTTCTTGACGGTCTTTTTATGAAGCTTCGACTGAAAAGTGCCGAAAAACTAAAGCTTTCAATGCTTGAAACGATTATAAAAACCTCGGTATTTTACGATAATATAAAGGCGGCTATCCGCTGTGCCCGTGCCAAAAAATCGGTCGCCTTCTGCGAGGCCTGCCTTATCGATACCCCCGAGCTATACAAAAAAGACCTTATCCCTGCCGTTCTTAAGGGACCCGACGAGGTCTTAGCCCTTTTGGAAAAGGCCTCGGCCTTAGGCTCTGCCGAAGCGGCCGCCGCTTATAAAAGGTCACCCTCCGAATTCGAAAAAACGGTAGACGACCTTCTTATGTCGGTGGCGGTAAAGGCGAAATACGTCGCCGTCGGAGCCGAACCCCTTATTGCCTATCTTCAGGCCAGACTTTGCGAAATAAAGGTCGCACGAATCGTCGTAAACGGTATTACTATCGGCGAAGACGAAGAAAAAGTGCGGGAAATGTTGAGGGAGCTTTATGGTTAAGATAGCCTTTTTGGGCGACCGCGAAAGCGTTAAGGGCTTTGCCTGCGTGGGGGTAAACGTTTTCCCTTGCGAAACGGCTGAAGCGGCCGAAAAAACACTTAAAAAACTAAACGACGGAGAGTACGGCATAATCTATATTACCGAAGAATACGCCCTTGCCCTGTCCGAGCAAATAGAAAAGTTCGACGAGCGTCCGAGCCCCGCCATAATTCCTCTTCCGGGAGTTAAAAACAATAACGGAATTGGAATTACCCGCCTTAAGGCCTCGGTGGAAAAGGCCGTCGGTTCTGATATTATATTCAATAAATAAACCACTCTAAGGAGCTAAAAATATTATGGCAAACGGAGTTATAACCAAGGTCGCAGGCCCTCTTATCATTGCCGAGGGAATGCGCGACGCAAATATGTTCGACGTTGTAAGGGTAAGCGATAAGCACCTTATCGGCGAAATAATCGAAATGCACGGCGACAAGGCCTCAATTCAGGTTTACGAGGAAACCTCGGGAATCGGCCCCGGCGAAGAGGTCGTTTCTACGGGAATTCCGCTGTCTGTTGAGCTTGGACCCGGACTTATCGGTTCTATTTTCGACGGAATTCAGCGTCCTCTTGCTAAAATTATGGAGGTCAGCGGCACCAACCTCGAAAGGGGAGTAGAGGTACCCTCTCTCGACCGCGAAAAGAAATGGCCCTTCGTTCCCGCAAAGGAAATAGGCGACGAGGTAATCCCAGGCGATACCTTAGGTACCGTTCAGGAGACTGCCGTTGTTTCTCATAAAATAATGGTTCCCGATAAAATCTCGGGTAAGATCGTCGATATTAAAAAGGATTTCTATTCGGTCGAGGAGGTCGTTGCAAAGATCGAAACGGCCAAGGGCATCGTCGAGCTCAAAATGATGCAGACCTGGCCCGTTCGCGTAGGCCGTCCCTATAAAACCAAGCTTTCTCCCGATATTCCCCTCGTTACGGGTCAGCGCGTTATCGATACCCTCTTCCCCCTTGCAAAGGGCGGTGTGGCCGCGGTTCCCGGCCCCTTCGGTTCGGGTAAAACGGTGGTTCAGCATCAGCTTGCCAAGTGGGCCGCCGCCGATATCATCGTATATATCGGATGCGGCGAGCGCGGTAACGAAATGACCGACGTTTTAAACGAATTCCCCGAGCTTAAGGACCCCAGAACGGGAAGCTCGCTTATGGAGCGTACCGTTCTTATCGCCAATACCTCGGATATGCCGGTTGCCGCCCGTGAGGCCTCTATCTATACCGGTATCACCATCGCCGAATACTTCCGCGATATGGGCTATACCGTAGCCCTTATGGCCGACTCTACCTCCCGTTGGGCCGAGGCTCTCCGTGAGATGTCGGGCCGTCTTGAGGAAATGCCGGGTGAGGAAGGCTATCCCGCCTACCTCGGCTCCCGTCTGGCTCAGTTTTACGAGCGCGCAGGTCGCGTTATCGTCCGCGGAAGCGAGGAGATCGAAGGCGCCCTTTCGGTTATCGGAGCTGTTTCCCCTCCCGGAGGAGATATTTCCGAGCCCGTTTCTCAGGCTACCCTTCGTATCGTTAAGGTTTTCTGGGGACTTGATGCTTCCCTTGCCTATAAGCGTCACTTCCCTGCGATAAACTGGCTTACGAGCTATTCCCTTTATGCCGATTCCTTAGAGGATTGGTTTAAGAAAAACGTTAATTCCGAGTGGAACAACCTTCGCGCAAGACTTATGGCCATCCTTCAGGAGGAGGCCGAGCTTGAGGAGATCGTTAAGCTGGTTGGTATGGATGCCCTTTCCGCTCCCGACCGCCTTACCCTTGAGACCGCACGCTCGGTAAGAGAGGACTACCTCCATCAGAACGCCTTCCACGAGACCGATACCTATACCTCCCTTGATAAGCAGTATTATATGATGTCGGCCCTTATGGAATACTACGTAAGATCACAGACGGCGGTTAAAAACGGCGCCGATATCGAAAAGATAGTCGCCCTGCCGTCCCGCGAACGTATCGGACGTCTTAAGTACGTCGCCGAAGATAAGGTTAAAGCCGAGTACGATTCTATCGTTGCTCAGCTTGCCGAAGAACTCGACCGTGCGAATGACGGCGCCGAGAACTAAGGAGGAAAGATATGGCTAAGGAATATAGAACCATCCGTGAGGTCGCAGGACCTCTTATGATGGTAAGCGACGTGGAAAACGTCAAATACGATGAGCTTGGCGAAATCGAGCTTCCCTCGGGCGAAACAAGACGCTGTAAGGTTCTTGAGGTCAACGGCTCAAACGCCCTTCTTCAGCTTTTCGAAAGCAGTGCGGGAATAAATCTTCAGGACTCTAAGGTCCGTTTCCTCGGCCGCTCCATGGAGCTTGCCGTTTCTCCCGATATGCTTTCCCGTGTTTTCGACGGACTTGGCCGTCCTATCGACGGCGGTCCCGCAATAATTCCCGAAAAGCGTCTCGATGTTAACGGAAAGCCTATGAACCCCGCCGCCCGCAACTATCCGCAGGAGTTTATTCAGACGGGAATTTCGGCTATCGACGGACTTAATACCCTCGTCCGCGGTCAGAAGCTTCCCATATTCTCGGCTTCGGGTCTCCCTCACGCAAATCTCGCGGCACAGATCGCCCGTCAGGCCACCGTTCGCGGTGACGGAGAGCAGTTCGCCGTTGTTTTTGCCGCTATGGGTATAACCTTCGAGGAGTCGAACTATTTTATCAACTCCTTTAAGGAAACGGGCGCTATCGACCGTACCGTTATGTTCGTTAACCTTGCTAACGACCCCGCAATCGAGCGTATCGCTACCCCGAAAATGGCCCTTACCTGCGCCGAATATCTTGCCTTCGAGCTTGGTATGCAGGTGCTTGTAATTATGACCGATATAACCAACTATGCCGACGCCCTTCGTGAGGTTTCGGCCGCCCGTAAGGAGGTTCCCGGCCGCCGCGGATATCCCGGCTATATGTATACCGACCTTGCTACCCTCTACGAGCGTGCAGGACGTCTTAAGGGATGTGACGGCTCTATAACCCTTATTCCTATTTTAACAATGCCCGAGGACGATAAGACCCATCCTATCCCCGACCTTACGGGATATATTACCGAGGGTCAGATAATCCTCTCCCGTGAGCTTTACCGTAAGGGTATAACTCCCCCCGTCGACGTTCTTCCCTCCCTTTCCCGTCTTAAGGATAAGGGTATAGGCGAGGGACGTACCCGTAAGGATCACGCCGCCACCATGAATCAGCTTTTTGCCGCCTATGCCCGAGGCAAGGACGCAAAGGAGCTTATGGTAATTCTCGGTGAGGCCGCCCTTACCGCAACCGACAAGCTTTACGCAGAGTTTGCCGACCGTTTCGAAAAGGAATACGTATCTCAGGGCTATTCCGCCAACCGTACCATCGAAGAGACCTTGGACCTCGGTTGGAAGCTTCTCCGTATCCTGCCCAGAAGCGAGCTTAAGCGTATAAGCGACGAGATGCTCGATAAGTATTATTAAACCACCAACTCGAAAGGACTGAAGAAAGTTGGCCGTTCTTAACGTGAATCCTACACGAATGGAACTTACGCGCCTGAAAAAGCAGCTTACTACCGCCGTCAGGGGTCATAAACTGCTTAAGGACAAGCGCGACGAGCTTATGCGCCGTTATCTCGACCTTATCCGCGAAAACCGCGTCCTCCGCGAGGAGGTTGAAGCCGAAATCAAAGAAGCAAACGGTCACTTTGTAAAGGCGACCGGTGTTATGTCGAAGGAAAGCCTTGATACCGCCCTCCTCGTTCCGAAGCAGGAGGCCTATCTCAGCGTCGGTTCCAAAAACGTAATGAGCGTCGACATCCCCGTTTACAGTATCGACTGGAGAACGGGGGATACCTCCGACGTTTACAGCTACGGCTTCGCCTCGACCTCCTTTGAGCTTGACGAGGCGGTGGATAGGGTAAACGCCCTTCTGCCCAAAATGCTGAAGCTTGCCGAGGTCGAAAAGGCAACGAGCCTTATGGCAGGGGAGATAGAGAAAACGAGACGAAGGGTAAACGCTCTTGAGCACGTTATGATCCCACGCTATCGCGAAACCATTCGTATGATAACAATGAAGCTGGAGGAAAACGACCGCTCCTCCAGAGCAAGACTTATGAAGGTCAAGGATATGATGATCAAGCAGAATATTGAAAATCATCAGGCAAATCCCGATACTATTTAGGAGTTTTTTAAAAAATGAGCGAAAAAATGTGGGCAGGACGCTTTAAAAAGCAGCTTGACTCGGAGGTTAACGATTTTAATTCATCGATAAGGGTCGACTGCCGTATGTACAAAAGCGACATCGGCGGTTCTATGGCCCATGCGGCAATGCTTGCCCGTCAGGGGATAATCGGCGAGGAGGATGCCGAAGCCATAATCGGCGGCCTCGAAGGAATTTTAGCCGATCTTGACTCGGGCGTCTTGGAATTTGATATGACGGCCGAGGACATACATATGTTTGTTGAGGCCGAGCTTACAAAGCGTATAGGCGATACGGGTAAAAAGCTTCATACCGCCCGTTCGAGAAACGATCAGGTTGCCCTCGACCTACGACTTTATCTCCGCGATCAGGTTTCCGAAATGATAGAGGAAATAAAGACCCTTATCACGGTAATTACCGATAAGGCCGAAGCCTATAAGGCTACCGTTATGCCGGGATACACCCATCTTCAGCGGGCTCAGCCCATAACCTTCGGTCATCATTTAATGGCCTATGCTCAGATGTTCCTCCGTGATATCGAAAGGCTTCGTGATGCCTCCGACCGTATGAATTTTTCGCCCCTCGGCTCCTGCGCGCTGGCAGGTACTACCTATCCTACCGACCGCCGCTTTGTGGCCGAAAAGCTTCAGATGCAGGGTATCTGTGAAAACAGTCTCGACGGAGTAAGCGACCGCGATTTTGCGGTTGAGATCGCTAACGCCTGCGCCCTTATTATGATGCATCTTTCCCGTTTCTCCGAGGAAATAATCCTCTGGTCGAGCTGGGAATTCAAGTTTATCGAGCTTGACGATGCTTATTCGACCGGCTCCTCCATAATGCCCCAAAAGAAAAACCCCGATATTTCGGAGCTTGTTAGAGGAAAAACGGGCCGCGTTTACGGCGACCTTATAACCCTGCTTACCATGCTTAAGGGCCTTCCCCTTGCATACAATAAGGATATGCAGGAGGACAAGGAGGCCGTTTTCGACAGTATCGACACCGTAAGGCAGTGCCTTAATGTGTTTGCCCCGATGCTCGATACCATGACCGTAATCGAGAAAAATATGCTGGATGCCGCCGCCAAGGGCTTTATAAATGCAACCGACGTGGCCGACTATTTAACCAAGAAGGGCACCCCCTTCAGAACGGCATATAAAATTTCGGGAACCTTAGTTGCCCACTGTATCGACAAGGGAACCGTCCTCGAAAAGCTTAGCCTTGACGAGTTTAAGAGCTTCAGCGAGGTCTTCGAGGCGGATATCTACGACGCCATAAACCTCGAAAACTGTACCTTCAGAAGAAAGAGTGAAGGCGGCACCGCCGTAGAATCTGTCGAAGCACAGATAGCCTCGGTAAGAAGCAAGCTATAATAAAATTAAAAAGCACCTGAAGGTGCGGTTAGGGAAGAGGGCCTGGGGCCTAGGGCCGAGGGAAGAGGCAAGCGGCGCAGATATATAATTGAAAATTGAAAGTTGAAAATTGAAAATTAAAAATCGATACCGAAAATAAGACTGCCTCGGTATCCGTCGGCCTTCCCTAGCAGGGAAGGGGGACCACGTAGTGGTGGATGAGTAGAAACCTACACCACAAAACAAAACGGGAAAATGTCCAAACTTTACTTTATCAAACATTAAACTTCGCTCGG
>SFWF01000098.1 GCA_004560045.1 bacterium
TTGCCTTTTTCATAAAAACCTCAATATTATGTCAAAGAATATCAATATGCAAGGTTGAAAACAACCTTTAGTGTATTATATAATGATAAAAGTGTGGTGTCAATCGAAAGGATGTGTTTATATGGAAAAAATGTTAGCGGTCTCTCTTGACGTGTCGAGAAATTCGGTGCTTAAGGTATCGGAGGTAAAGAAATTTATCGATGTCATAAAGAAAATGGGCTATAATGCTCTTCTTATGTATCATGAGGACCTTTACGAAATGCCTGAATATCCTATGTTCGGCTATATGCGCGGCAGATATTCAAAGGCCGAGCTTAAGGAGCTTGTAGCATACGGTAAAGAGAATGGAGTTACCCTGCTTCCCGGCATAGAGGTCCTCGGTCACCTTGAGCATATCTTCCGCTGGAGCGAATTTAGTTCGGTTCACGACACCGGAAGCATTTTGCTTGTTGACGAGCCCAAGACCTACGAGCTTATCGAAACAATGATAAAGACTATGCGCGAGATATACGATACCGATTTTTTGGCTATGAGCTGTGACGAAGTTTATAAGCTCGGACGAGGCAAATTTCTCGACCGCTTCGGCTACGAGGAATCGAGAAGCATTTTCACCCGTCATATCAAAAAGTGTGTTGATGTTGCCCATAAATACGGATACACACCCAAGCTTTCTTCCGATATGTTCTTCGATTATGCGGGAGGAAAATTGGGAGTGTTAGACGACCCCGACAAGATCACCTCCGAGGTGAAGGCGATGTTCCCTGAAAACGCCATCTTCGGATATTGGAACTATTTCCCGCTGGAGAATATCGTAGATAAGACCATGGAGGCGGCAAAGCGCTTCGGTGCCCCCGTTACCTACGCAACCTCCGTAGATTCATGGGTGGGCTTCACCCCTCATAATCATTGCGCGTTCAGGTGGATGAAGAGCGGTGTTCCCGCCGCCCGCAGAAACGATATCAATATGCTTATCGTAACCTTCTGGGGAGACGACGGCGGAGAATGCTCGGTCTGGTCCTGCCTTCCTGCCTTCTTCTATGCCGCACAGCTTTTCAGCGGTATTGAGGATATGGAAGAGATAAAGAAAAACTTTAAGGAGCTTTTCAATTTCGATATGATGGAGCTTTCAAAGCTGGACTATCCCACCTGCTATCACGGAAAGCTTTTCAACTTCAATTCTTCAAAACCGATAATCTATAACGACCCCTTCTGCGGAATCTACGACGATCTTGTTTTTGACGATCTGACCGAATTCCATGAGAGATATGATGGATATATTAAAGAACTTTCCGAACACGAGCATCATCCTCAGTTCGGCTACCTTTTCAAAATGGCAAGATCGTTGGCCGAGCTTATAAAGCTTCGCTTCGATCTCGGTGTCCGCACCCGTGAGGCCTATAAGGCAGGGGACAAGGAAGCCCTCAGAAAGATAGTCGACGACTATACCGAGACCCACCGCCTTGCTTGCGTATTTTACGATGCCTTCCGAGAGGTATGGTATAAGGAGCGCAAGGGTAACGGCTTTGAGGTTCAGTCTGCCCGTCTCGGCGGTATGAAGCAGAGACTTCTTGACTGTCGCGACCGCCTTACCGACTATATCGAGGGCAGGATAGACGTTATAGAGGAGCTTGAAGAGGATATTATCAAGCGTCACTGCGAGGAAGACTTTAAAACCAATGCCTACGGTAAATGTGTAACCGTAAATTCTCTTACACATTATAATTTTTACGGTATCTAACAGCAATATTTAAGGAGGAATAACTATGCAGTTTTTAAAGCTGGAAGAAATGACGGTCGAACAAAAGGTTGGTATGGTGCTTTGCGCCCGCCGCTTTTGGAACGACGACGATAAGAATTTTATCTTAAAGCTCGTTAAGGATAGAGCCCTCGGTTGTATGCAGGTGCCCCTCTGGGATGTTGAATTTGCAAAAAAAGTCAAAGAGACTGCAGACTATCCCATCATCCTCGTTAACGATGCTGAAAGAGGCTACCCCAACTCTGACCGACCCAAGATTCCCCTCATTTCTCTTTCTGCAACCGGAAATAAAGAATATATGCGTGCCTTCGCAAAGTGCGTTGTAGCCGATGCAAAGGCAGACGCCTGGAACGGCACCTGGGGTCCCGTTATCGACATTCTCCACGTAGACGGTCCTTGCCGTGTTGCCCGTGTTTTCTCCAATGAGGCCGATAAGGTTGCGGAGTATTCCGAGGAAATCGCAAGGGTATTTTGCGAAAACCATTTCTTCGCCTGCGGCAAACACTACCCCGGTGACGGCGCAGGCGAAGGCGTCGATACTCATATGTCTGAGGAGTTTGTCGACTTCACCGAGCAGGAAGTAATCGAGAAGAATTTAGTACCCTATATTCATCTCTGGAAAAAAGGCCTCCTCCCCACGGTTATGGTTGGTCACGGCACCTTCTCGAAGATCGACCCCGACCATCCTGCATCCCTTTCTAAAAAATGTATCGATATTTTCAGAAATATGGGCTACGACGGAGTTTTCTTCACCGATTCTTTCGCTATGATGGCGATCCTTCAGAAATACGGCGAGGAAAAGCTCTACGGCATGGCAATAGCCGCAGGTAACGACATCGTTCTCCCCAACTATATGACCCCGGTTGAGGATTGCTATAATATGCTTCTCAAGAACTATAAGGACGGCGATTTCTCCGAGGAGCGTCTTAACGAAGCGGTTCGCAGAGTGCTTAGCCTTATGGAATTTGTCGGCACCGAGCCCGAGCAGCCTCTCGTTATTACCAAAGAGGATGAGGCAATGCTTGAAGCCATTGCAAGAGACTGCATAACCGCCGTTTGCGACGACGGCGTTTCCGCCGCTCTTGGCGACAACGACAAAAAGCGCCTCTTCGTTATAATCACCGAAAACGATTTCGAGGTTACAAATGCCCGTGAAGAAATCACCATCGACAGATGGTATTATCCCAATAACATTGCCGAAAAAATTAAGAAGGAGTTCCCGAATTCGGGCGTTGAATTCCTCAAAGAGTTCCCCAATGCAGGTGATAACGACCGTGTGCTTCGTGCCGCAACAGGCTATGACGAGGTGGTTTTCGTAACCTTCTGCACCACCACCTGCTACCTCGGAACAGACAGCCTCACCCGCCGTACCGAAGCGGTGCTTAACGCTCTTGCTTCTTCTAAAAAGCTTTCGACTATCGTGCATTTCGGTAACCCCCACGCACTTCTTCCCGTAAAGCACGTGCCTCGTAAGATTTTCGGATATATGATCCCCGAATCTCAGGATTATGCCATCGACGTTATCGCAGGTAAGCTTGAAGCAAAGGGAACCTTACCCTTTAAGATAAACTTTAAATAATATAAAAAGAACACTTCCGTTCGGACTTTAATGTGCCCCCTGTCAAGTAGACAGGATAAAAAACAAAAAGAATAGGTTAAATGCGTCGTACACTTAAGGACAGTTTCCGAAAGGTACGAGCATTGCGGGCAAGAGAATTGAGAGAAGTTACAGCTTCTCTCTTTTTTCTTGCCCTTCTTTACTAATATATATCCGTACATTCGACTATCGAGCCCTCTTTAAGTACAATTATTGTAGAAACTTAAAGGAGGTATTTTTATGGGTAAGTTTATTGAAGAATTCTACTACGGCAACCTTGATCCACAGGCACGTAGCACGAAGCAGAACAAGGCAGTACAAAAGAAAATGGAAGTATTGATGCTCAATGAAGACTATCTCACCGAGAATCTTTCGGGCGAAAGCAAAAAGAAATTCCTTGAGTTTGTCAATGCTTGGGGTGTAGTAAATGGTGAATCCAACCTTGATAGCTTTATAATGGGTTTTCGTCTTGGTGCCAATTTTACATACGACACATTTGTTTCAACTGAATCCCCATTTCAAGATTTATTAAAGGAGTGAGCGATATGCGTGATAAAAAGTATTATATTGCGCTTGATGATTTTGAACGCAGGGTTATTGTGAATTGTATGAACGAAATGCGTAACTCACTCATTGAGGATGGTAAATGTACGGATACATTGGATGAAGTTCTGTTAATGGTTATCCGCTCAAAGCAAAAGAAATTTAAAGTTGTCTATCAGGAGGCTTGATTATGGAAAAGATTATATACGATGAAAATAACGGTCTTTGGTATGAACTGCAAGGCGACTATTATATCCCCTGCTTGAAACTTCCCG
>SFWF01000099.1 GCA_004560045.1 bacterium
CCTCCCCTACAACTGCAACCGTAAAATTTTTTTACAAAAACAAAGAGGAAATGTACCTAATCAGATACATTTCCTCTAATTTTATCCCTAATCATAATTTCCCTATGCGTCAGTTTTTTTGTTTCTCCAAAAGAATTATTCCCGCTACTATGCCGAGCACACCGACGAGGCCGATAATTCCGGGGTTTTCGCCGAAGGCTAAAAAGCCAACGATGGCGGCGACCACAGGCTCGATTATCGAAAGCACGGCCGCCTTGCCTGCTTCGGTTTTAGAAAGACCGTAGGTGTAAAGCATATAGGGCAGTATCGTACAGAAGACCGATATCAAAGCTCCGAGAAGTATGTTTTCGGGACGACAAAAAAGAGATACTGCCTTGCCGATATTACATATCGGGATAGCCCCCAAAGACGCGAAGGCAAAGGTGTAGAAAATAACCGTCGTGGTGGAATATTTTTTCGTGGCGAACTTACCGAAAATACTGTAAAGTCCGTAGCCGAGGCCCGAAAGCAGACCGTATACGAGACCGATACTACTGATGCTCAGCGAAGAAGAAAGGCAAAGCATCGCACAGGACGCTATGCATATCAAAAGGGCGAAAACCTTACCGACGGTCAGCCTTTCTTTAAAAAGCAATGCCGAAAAGAGGGTTACCCATATAGGCGAGGTATACATCAGCATACAGGCTACCGAAACCGAATTTTCGCCGATAGAGGACATATAGCAGACGTTGAAAAAGAGAAAGCTTGCTATCCCCGTGCCTAAAAACATCCAAAGGTCTTTAAGTCTTATTTTAAGCAGGGAGCGGTCCTTTATAAGTATTACTAAAAACATTACGGCGGTGGTAGTAACAGCCCTAACTGCAACTATCATGGGTGAGGAAAGGCCGTTTTCCTGCATGGGACGGGTAAAGAGGCTTATACAACCCCAAAGCACGGCCGCTAAAATTATAGACAGATCACACGTTTTTATAAACTTAGCCATAAATTACAAACCTGTAAAGCCCTGAAAGGCCATCGAAATAAGCGCGGCAACAAGAAGGGTTACGGGAAGCCCTCTGAGCGACCGAGGAAGCTCCTTGCTGTTTAAAGCTCCGCGAAGAGACCAAAAAATTAAAGAAACTATAAGAAATCCTACCATAGAGAATACCGCGTAAAGAAGGGCGGTGCCGTAGCCCGAAACGGCCTCTGCGGAAAACAGCTTAAGGCAGATCCCGAGTACGAGCGCCGAGCAGGTAATAACGGCTTGGTAGCCCTTTAAAAAGCTATAGACCGAGGGCAGAAACAGCTTCGTAAGGGTAAAGGCGGCGAAAATGAGTCCGCAAATAACGAGAACGCAGATAAGACCTGCCAGGACCTCAAGACCGAGAAGTGGCAGGAGCCATCTGATTATGGGGTAAGAAACCGCTGAGGATAAAAAGACGAGGGACGCCGTGACGCCGCATCTTTTAAGTATTTCGATAAAGGAGGGGTCCTTGTCGGTGGCCTGCTCAAAGCCCAAAAGGGAGGAAAGCAGAATATTATCGGTTAAAACCGCGGCCACGACTAATGACAGGAATATGCTCATTTCTGTGCCTCCTCTCGTTTCTCGCCTCTGCCGATTATCAGGCAGTATACCGTAAGCAGGATAGCCGCCGTAAGCAGACCGCCTGCAGGGGTCTTTAAAAAGGCTACGGGGGTTATGTAGTCGGAGTAAATATCAAAGCCTAAAAGGCTTCCGTTTCCGAAAAATTCCCTTATTACAGAGGAGACTATCAAAAACGCCGAGCCTACCGCCGCCGATAATCCACAGCCCGAAATAAGGTCCGAAAAATCGGCGCTTATAACGAAGTCGCTGCGGACGAGAAGCACCGCCGATACCGCCGCAATATTTACGTAGATACCGAGGGCCGAAATATCCTCCTTAAAGAATATCCCGAGCAGGGTCGCCGAAATTCCGACCACTCCGACCGAAATAACGAGCCGTGCAAAGGGAGCGGTCTTTTCGGTTAATAAGCCCCTGAGAGCAAAGACCGCAAGGGAGGAAAGGAAAAGGGCGAAAACGGTTATGACCGAAATGAGAAGTCCCGTTTTTACCGAAGCGGATACGGCGATAAGAGGGAGGATCGCCAGCACCCAATTTTCATAAAGCTGTTTTTCTCTTAAAAGGTCAAGCATTTTCGTCCCCCCTTCTTACGGCAAGCATGGTTCCGAAAGGAATCGTAGGCAGATAGCGGTCGATAAGAGGAACCGCAAGGTTCATAAGAATAATACTAAAGGAAACTCCCTCGGGCATACCGCCGAAAATACGGAAAAGCATGGTCAAAAGCCCGCAGCCTATACCGAAAACAAGCTGACCAAAGGGGGTTACGGGGCTCGTGGTATAGTCGGTAGCCATAAATATTGCACCGAGCAGTATACCTCCCGAGCAGACCTCGGTTAAAGGAGCCCTTCCCGCGATAAGGGAAATAAGCGTTACCGTCAGGATAAAGGATAGCGGAATGTGTAGGGTTATGACCCTTCTTAAAAGGAGATAAGCTCCTCCGAAAAGCAGCATGACTGCCGAGGTCTCGCCGATAGTACCGCTGCATACCCCGAAAAACAGCTCCTTAAAGATATAATTTCCGCCCGAAAGAGGGGTAGCCGCGGCCACGAGATCGGTAAATGGCTCGTAGTAGGTCGACATAGCGGCACCGAAGGACAAAAGCAAGAACACTCTTGCCGCCGCGGCAGGATTCAAAAGATTTTTACCGATTCCGCCGAAAAGGACCTTTATAACGATGACCGCAAAGGCCGAGCCGACAGCCGCCATATAAAGGGGTATCCTCGGAGGAAGATTGAGCGCTAAAATAAGACCCGTGACCGCCGCCGAAAGGTCCCAAGCGGTAACCGGCTTTTTAAGAAGGTAGCAGGCAAGAGCTTCGGATAAAACCGCGGCCGCCACCGATACGGCGACCACCAAAAGAGCCCTGAAGCCGAAGATAGAAACTCCGAAAAGGGTTACGGGAGAAAGAGCGACGATAAGGTCGAACATGATCCGCCTTGTGCTTTCGGCGGCTTTTATATGAGGAGAGATCGCGGTAACAAGTTCCATTAAGCACCTCCGCAAAATGTTTATAGTATTTTACCACATTTTGTCGGAGATTACAAGTGCGGAAGGCTTAATATAACACCCTGTCGAAAAGATTTTTGAAAATTTTTAAAAAAAGGGTTGCAAAACGCTGTCATTTGTGGTATTATAATTTGGCACCCGTAAGGGACGCGATATATCGCGGGATAGAGCAATCCGGTAGCTCGTCGGGCTCATAACCCGAAGGTTGTTGGTTCAAATCCGGCTCCCGCAACCATATCGAGTGGATGTAACGGATTTTAGTTACATCCACTTCTTTTTTCTTAAAAAGTATTGACAAGGGCATCATCCGTGAGTATACTTTAATGATTTAGTGAGAAACGCTGAATGGGCGGCTTGGGATTATTTTTAGGAGGTAACGAAAAATGTATCATTTCGAATATGTTTCCAAAAAAGAAGCCGCACCATATAAAGCAGAGTTGATTGAAATTCTTCATCAAGTGCAGGACTATGTCAGAGACGATTTCACTTTTCAGTTCACGTTCATCGGCAGCTCAAGTCGAAATATGATTACTTATGACCCTACGACAAACATCGGCTTTGATTTTGACGTCAACATCACGGTAAACGATGACGATGAAGACTACTCGCCTGAAGAAATCCGAACGATTCTGCATAATGCTTTCTCGCGCTTCATGACCGCTTATGGTTATAACAAATGCGAACAGTCTACGCGAGTCATCTCGATAAAAGTCGTCGACCAATGGAGCTCTCGCGTTATTCGCAGTTGTGATTTTGCCGTTGTTTACGAAGGACGTAACGGTCAGCAATACATTCGATTTAACAAAGAACGCAATTACTTTTCGTGGGAATTTCAGACTCAGCCATATAAAGAACTTGAGTTCCGCGCCGATTACTTAAAAGAAAACGGCCATTGGAATGAAGTGTTGGAAGTTTATCTTGATAAGAAAAACAACAACTACAATCCTGATAAGCATTCCCGTTCTCTTTATGCTGAAACAATCAACGAATGTTTCAGACGGCATAATAATCACGAATAATCCCTATGTACGGAGCAGGTT
>SFWF01000026.1 GCA_004560045.1 bacterium
TACGCCTAACGGCGATTACATACCAATCCTTCGGATTGGATAAAAATAAAGCACTTCCGAAGAAGTGCTTTATTTTTTGGAGCTGGTAGACGGACTCGAACCCCCGACCTGCTGATTACAAATCAGCTGCTCTACCAACTGAGCTATACCAGCACGCTTAGTGCCTAAATAATATAACATAGGGCCGAAAATTTGTCAAGAAAAAATATTTAAAAAATTGCTTGACATATTATCACCCCTGTGTTATAATAACCCTTGCTTGAAAAAGCCAACTGAATATTTGGGAGAGTTCCCGAGTGGCCAAAGGGGACAGACTGTAAATCTGCTGCTTTCAGCTTCGGTGGTTCGAATCCACCCTCTCCCACCAAACAATGACCAACCCAAAAGGGTTGGTTTTTTGTTTGGTGGGAGAGGGTTAGTCGTTTTCAACTAAATCCACCCTTGCGGGTGGGTGAAATCGTCTTCGACGATGAAATCCAACTTCGTTGGGTGAAATCCGCCTCGACGGCGGATGGGTGGATTTAATTTCATCTGAGACAAAGCCTAAGATTTCATCAGCGTTAGCTGATTTCATCCTTGCGTGAGCAAGGATTTCATTTGATCACTGTGCTCTTTTCCCTAATATTATTTAGTCTTGAAATATATACGGTTTACTGTTATAATAATTATGTATGTGACCTGAAAGGAAGGTTTTTATGAATTACGACGTTATAATTATCGGCGCAGGCCCCGGCGGCATCTTTGCCGCCTATGAGCTTATGGAAAAGGCTCCAAGCAAGAAGGTTGCGGTCTTCGAGGCCGGAAATTCTCTTTCCCGCAGACGCTGTCCCATTGACGGCGATAAGGTCAAGTCCTGCATAAGCTGCAAGACCTGCAGTATTATGAGCGGCTTCGGCGGCGCAGGCGCTTTTTCCGACGGAAAGTATAACATCACCAACGATTTCGGCGGCACCCTTTATAAATATATAGGAAAAAACCGCGCGCTCGACCTTATGAAATACGTCGACGAGATAAATATGCGTCACGGCGGCGAGGGCACCAAGCTTTACTCCACCGCAGGAACGCAGTTTAAAACCGAGTGTATCAGAAGCGACCTTCATCTTCTCGACGCTTCGGTCCGTCACCTCGGCACCGACATAAACTATATCGTTCTCGAAAATATTTATAATCACCTTAAAGACGGCGTTGATTTCTTCTTCAACACCCCCGTTGAAAGCGTTGCAAAAACCGAGGACGGCTACGACATTATTACCGCTTCGGGAACCTATTCCTGCACCGATTGTATAATCTCGGTAGGACGCAGCGGAAGCAAATGGATGGAGAAGGTCTGCGCCGAGCTTGATATTCCCACAAGCTCTAACCGCGTAGACATCGGCGTCCGCGTTGAGCTTCCCGCCCCCGTTTTCGCCCATATTACCGACGAGCTTTACGAAAGCAAGATAGTTTACCGAACCGAAAAATACGGCGACAGGGTCAGAACCTTCTGTATGAACCCCAAGGGCGCGGTGGTTAACGAAAACACCAACGGAATCATCACGGTAAACGGTCACAGCTACGAGGACCCTGAGAAGCAGACAAACAACACCAACTTTGCTCTCCTCGTCGCAAAGCATTTCTCCGAGCCCTTCAAAGATTCCAACGGCTACGGCGAAAGTATAGCGAGACTCAGCAATATGCTGGGCGGCGGAGTTATAGTTCAGCGCTTCGGCGACCTTATAAGAGGCCGTCGCTCGACCCAGAGCCGTATTGACGAAGCCTTTATCACCCCCACTCTTAACGCGACCCCGGGAGATCTGAGCCTTGTTCTTCCCAAGCGTATTCTCGACGGAATTATCGAAATGATCTACGCTCTTGACAAGGTTGCGCCGGGTACCGCCAACGAGGATACCCTCCTTTACGGCGTTGAGGTCAAGTTCTACAATATGGAGGTCGAGGTAAACGAAAACCTCGAAGCCCGTTATAAGGGACTTTATATAATAGGAGACGGAAGCGGTATCACCCATTCCCTCTCCCACGCATCGGCCAGCGGCGTTTACGTCGCCCGAAAGGTTGCAGAAAACTAAATTGGGGGTAAAATTATATGAACTTTTTAGAAGAACGGATAATTAAGGACGCAGTCGTTAAGCCCGGCAACGTTTTAAAGGTCGACAGCTTTTTAAACCATCAGATGGACATAGAGCTTATGGACAGGATGGGTGAGGAATTTTATAACCGCTTTAAGGACGCAGGGGTTACCAAGGTCCTCACCATCGAGGCTTCGGGAATCGCTATCGCCTGCTCGGTAGCGCGCTGCTTCGGAGTACCTATGGTTTTCGCGAAAAAATCCAAGAGCGTTAACATCGACGGCGACGTTTTCGTTGCCGAGGTCGAGTCCTTTACCCATAAAAACGTTAACAAGGTCATCGTTTCGAAAAAGTTTTTAAAGCCCGAGGACAAGGTTCTTATAATCGACGATTTTCTTGCCAACGGCTGTGCCCTTCAGGGACTTATCTCCATAACCGAAAGCTCGGGAGCTAAGGTGGTAGGCCTCGGAATAGCCATTGAAAAGGGCTTCCAGATAGGCGGCAGGGTCATAAGAAACTTAGGATATAAGCTCGAAAGCCTTGCTATAGTTGACGAAATGGACGCCGAAAAGGGTACCATTAAATTCAGAGAGCAATAAAAGTCGCACGGTATGTTATTACACATACCGTGTTTTTTAAAGGGTGAAAAACACGACGGCTTCGCCCTTTTTCACTCCAAGGTCGACCCCTCCGACATAAACTACCTCGTAAACGTCGGGCCCGATCATTTAGGCCGTATCCCCGGCCCCGGCATCGAAATACTTAAAAAGCGGCCGAAACGGACAAATAAAAGTTTTACAGAAACGGACAAATTAAAGTTTACAGATGGCTTGACAGATGTAAACCGAAGTGTTATAATCTTGGGTAATAAACTTTAAGTGAGGCCCAAATGAACACTGTACAAAATGAAATTTTAAAGCTTAAGGCCGAAAAGGACGCGGTCATCCTCGCCCATTACTACGCCCCCGCACAGACCCAGGCGGTTGCCGACTACGTTGGCGACTCCTTCTATCTTGCGAAGGTTGCAAGCGGCCTTAAAAACCGACTCGTCGTATTTTGCGGAGTTGGCTTTATGGCCGAAAGCGCAAAGCTTTTAAACCCCGACAAAAAGGTTATCGTTCCCGACCCTACCGCCGACTGTCCCATGGCACATATGGCCTCGGTGGAGAGGATAAGGGAGCTTAGAAAAGAGTATCCCGACCTCGCGGTGGTATGCTACATAAACTCTACCGCCGAGCTTAAGGCCGCTTCAGACGTCTGCGTCACCTCCTCAAACGCCTTAAAGATAGTCGGTAACCTCGAAAGCAAAAATATTTTCTTTATTCCCGATAAAAATCTCGGCCGCTTCGTGGCCGAAAAGCTTCCCGAAAAGAATATTATTTTAAACGACGGCTTCTGCCCCATTCACGACTCTCTTACCGCCGAGGAGGTAGCGGGCGCAAAGGCTCTTCACCCCGGCGCCTTGGTCCTCGTTCACCCCGAATGCAGGGAGGATATTTTAGAGACCGCCGATATGATAGGCAGTACCGCCGAAATGATAGCCTTTGCCGAAAAAAGCGACAAGTCAGAATTCATCGTATGCACCGAGGAGGGGGTAGCCTTTCCCCTGACCCTTAAGGGACCGAAAAAGCTTTTCTACTTCCCGAGGGAGACCTTCGTCTGCCCCGATATGAAGCTCAACACCCCCGAAAAGCTCCTTTCTGCCCTTAAAAACGAAGAAAACGAGATTATTCTTTCGGAGGAAATAAAGGCCTCGGCCCTTCGTCCTCTCGAACGTATGCTCGAACTTGCAAGGTAGCCTATGAAGACCGATATTGTAATAGTAGGCTGCGGCGTTTCGGGTCTTTTTGCCGCCCTTAACCTTCCGAACGACAAAAAAATAACCGTTATAACCAAATCCCGTGCCGAGGAATGCGACTCCTTCCTTGCGCAGGGGGGAATCTGCGTAAAGAGGGACGAAAACGATTTTTGGCCCTTTTATTACGATACTCAAAAGGCGGGACACTTGAGGTGTGACCCGCTATCGGTAAAGATTATGATCGAGCGCTCGAGGGAGATAATAAACGACCTTATTTCCTTCGGAGCAGAGTTTGAAAAAAGGGATGGCGAGCTTGCCTATACAAGAGAGGGCGCTCACTCCAAGCCCCGCATACTCTATAGCGCAGATAAGACCGGTGAGGCCATTACCTCGAAGCTTCTTTCCGCGGTAAAAAGCCGCGACAACATAACCCTTCTCGAACATACCGCCGCCGTCGATCTTATAACCGACGAAGACTCCTGTAAAGGGGTTATATGCAAGGATAAAAACGGCGAATTTTTCGGAATTTCGGCCGACTATACCATCCTTGCTACGGGAGGAATCGGCGGTCTTTTCAAGCACTCCACCAACTACCCGCACCTGACGGGCGACGGGCTTGCCTTCTGCCTCGGGCACGGAGTAAGGCTTAAAAACATCGACTATATACAGATACATCCCACGACCCTCTACACGAAGAATAAGGGACGAAGCTTTCTTATTTCCGAATCGGTACGGGGTGAGGGCGCAATTCTTCTCGATAAAAACGGAAACCGCTTTACCGACGAGCTTCAGCCCAGGGATGTCGTTACGAAGGAGATCTACCGTCAGATGAAAAAGGACGGCACCGATCACGTTTTCCTCTCTCTCGCTCCCATACCGAAGGAGGAGATCCTTTCCCACTTCCCCACCATTTACAAAAGGTGCCTTGAGGAGGGCTACGACATAACAAAGGAGCCAATTCCCGTCGTCCCTGCACAGCACTATTTTATGGGCGGAATCGCGGTAGATCAGAAAAGCAGGACCGAAAAAGCCCGACTTTACGCCGTAGGCGAGACGGCCTGCAACGGGGTTCACGGAAAAAACCGCCTTGCAAGCAACTCTCTGCTTGAGAGTCTTGTTTTTGCGAAGGCGGCGGCCGAGGATATCGCTTTCGGTTATTCGGCCCTTCCCGACGGTAACGAGCCCGAAATTTACCCCGAAAAATATGAGAACTCTGATGAAAAGTATAAAGAGCTTGTTCTTAAAGCGATAGAAAAGGAGAAAAAAACGGATATGAACAATATCTCTATGACGGTAAACGCCGACGAGCTTATTCTGTTGGCCCTTAAAGAGGATATCACAAGCGAGGATATCACGACCGCTTCGGTAATGCCCGAGTATAAGCTTGGCGAGGTAAGCCTTATCTGCAAGCAGGACGGAATTATAGCGGGACTTAAGGTTTTTGAAAGGGTCTTTACCCTTTTAGACCCTCAGACCCTTTGTGAATTCACAAAGAAAGACGGCGACGAGGTTAAATGCGGCGAGCTTATCGGAAGGGTTACGGGAGATATCCGCGTGCTTCTTTCGGGAGAACGCACCGCCCTTAACTATCTTCAGAGAATGAGCGGTATTGCCACCTACACAAAAAGCATCGTAAAGCTTCTCGAGGGCAGCGGTACAAGGCTCCTCGACACCCGTAAGACAACCCCCAATATGAGAGTTTTCGAAAAATACTCCGTAAAGGTCGGAGGCGGCTGTAACCACCGCTATAATCTAAGCGACGGAATCCTCCTTAAGGATAATCATATCGGCGCGGCAGGCTCGGTCAAGCGGGCGGTAGAGATGGCCAAGGAGTACGCTCCCTTTGTCAGAAAGATCGAGGTCGAGGTTGAAAACCTTGATATGCTCAAAGAGGCTCTCGAGGCAGGCGCAGATATAATAATGCTCGATAATATGTCGGTTGAGGATATGAAGGAGGCCGTAAAGCTGGCCAAGGGTAAAGCCGAAACCGAATGCAGCGGCAACGTGACGAAGGAAAACATCGCAAGACTTACCGAGATCGGCGTCGACTATATCTCCAGCGGCGCCCTCACCCATTCAGCCCCCATTCTCGACCTTTCCCTTAAAAATCTTCACGCAATATAGAGGAGGATACGCTATGCAATCAGACGACCGCCGCAAGAAGCTTGCGGACATTCTTCTTTCGTCGGATAAACCCGTCCCCGGCGCCGAGCTTTCGGATATGCTTGGCGTATCGCGTCAGATAATCGTATCGGATATAGCGAAGCTCCGCCTTACGGGCTTCGGGATTATTTCGACCCACACGGGCTATATAATAGCCTCCTCCCCCTATAAGGAACGGATATTTAAGGTCCGCCATACGGGAGACGAAACGGTCGAGGAGCTTACGGGCATCGTAGAGCGCGGCGGGACGGTTGTAGACGTCTGCGTTCGGCATAAGATATACGGAAAGATCTCCGCCCCTCTTAATATTTTTTCGCTGAACCGTATCGAGCAGTTTTTAGAGAGTATCAAAAGCGGAAAATCCACCGAGCTTATGCATATTACCTCGGGCTATCATTACCATACCGTAAGGGCCGAGACCGAGGCTCAGCTCGACGAAATAGATGCGTTTTTAAAGGAAAAGGGCTTTGCGGTCTCCGAAACGGATCCAGAAATATAAAAAAATCGGCACGGGAAACCGTGCCGATAATTATTAGCCCAAATATGTAATTATTTCTTTAAAAGCTTTGCTGCAAAAGCAACTACGATAGAGTAGAAGCAATACTTTGCGGCAACAGCAAGGCCGCCTGCGAAGCCGTGAAAGATGCTTGCGACACTGTACTTAGCATTGACGGCACCGTTAATGAGCTCATAAAGGAAGCCTGCGCCACCAAGGCAGAGGAATACGATAATAGCGATAGGAGCAAGCTTGACAAGGAAATCAACGAGGCCTGCGAGTCCCGCACCCTGAGGACGGGGCTGATACATAGGCTGCTGATACTGAGGAGCCTGATACTGAGGCTGCTGATACTGAGGCTGCTGAGGAGCCTGATACTGAGGCTGCTGATTGAAGTTGTTATCCATAACGACATCTCCTTAAAGAGTTATTTTGACACTATGATTATATACCTAATAATATTTAAAGTCAATTATTTTTTCATTATTTGGCTTTTTTATTCTTCCCCTGCGAAATCTTGACAAAACCGCAGTTTTAAAGTATACTAAAGTGGAATACATATTGGAGAAGACTAATGAACTGTAGAATTGCCGAATTTAACGTTATAATTAAAAATCGCGGCGGCTTCCTCGACCGCCTTTGCGAAAAATATGTCGGCGATTTTTCGTCCCCCGACTTTACCGTTGCCGTTACCGACGACGACCTTTTAAACGAGCCTAACCCCTCCCCCTCTAAGGCCTATCTTGAGTCGATCGCGGCCTGCCGAAAGCTTGCCCATATGTTACCCGCGAAGGACGCTTTTCTGCTTCACGCCGCCACCTTCGAGACAAAGGGTCACGGAATCGCCTTTTTAGCCAAAAGCGGAACGGGAAAATCGACCCATATGCTTCTTTGGAAGAAGCTTTTCGGAGACGCGCTGAGGGTCATAAACGGCGACAAGCCGATAGTACGTCTTAAGGACGATACCCCCTTCGCCTACGGAACCCCCTGGTGTGGCAAGGAGGGCTTTTCAGAAAACCGCGGCGTACCGCTGACCGATATCTGCTTTATCGTTCGAAGCGATAAAAACGAGACGGTTCCTCTCTCCCCCGATGAGGCCGTAAACCGCCTGTTTTCTCAGATCATTATTCCTTCGGGAAGTGAAAATATACTTAAGCTGACGGAGCTGCTCGATAAGACAATAAAAAAATGCAGACTCTGGGAGATCCGCTGCAACACCGATTTGGAATCGGCCGAGATCTCCAGCAAAAAAATACTTGAGGTGAAATAATATGATGCTCAAAAGAAAGTACATTTTAAGAACGGTTGCCGACAAGACGGTTGCTATTGCCTCCGAAAACGGAAACGAAAAGACCGAAAACGTTTTGACCCTTAACTCCACCGGAGCGTTTATCTTCGGAAAGCTAAACGAGGGCGCAGAAAAGGACGCCATCGTTTCGGCATTTTTCGACGAATACGACGTAACCAAGGAGGAGGCCGCAAAGGCGGTCGACACCTTTATCGAAAGCCTCGATAAGGCCGGACTTCTTGCTTAACCCCTTTAAGCCCGAACCGACCTTAAGGGAGCCCTTATCAGGAATAAGCAAAGAGGATATGTATCCGACTCGATACATATCCTCTTTTTTTGAAAAATACGGCTGTCGTTACGAAAGATAACCTGAGGTTAAAAAGGCTATCGAATAGGTAAGAACGCCCGCCACGGTGGGGGAGGTTACCCAGGCGAGACCGATTTTTTTAATTACTCCGAAATGAACCGAGCCTACCCCTCTTGTAAGGCCCGCGCCGATAACTGCGCCTACCATCGCCTGTGACGTGGAGACGGGTATGCCGAGCATTTTTCCCATAATGACCACCGTAAGCGACATTGCTATTATTACAATAAAGCCGTCCATCTGACTAATATCTGCAATTCCGCCCCCTACCGTCATCATAATTTTTTTCGAATAGGTAAGGGCGCCGACGGCTATGGCAATACCTCCGAGGCCTGCCGCGAGGGTCGGGTCGGTCAGGAGATTTGCCGCCTGACCGCTTCCCGTATAGTGAGAGTCGAAGTAAAGGGCGGTGACGTTGGCCGAGGAATTAAGCCCTATGCTGAAAGAGCCGAGGGCACCTGCAATAAGGTAGCCTGCCTTTATGAAATTATCGTAGCCCGAAAGGGAGGAAAACCGTTTTTCCATTATTCGTCCCAAGGTTTTTGCCAGAACGAAGGAGACGATACCCGCTCCTAACGGGTTAAGTATCCACGTAGCGGCGAATCTTCCTATCATCGGAAGGTTTACCGCCAAAAGGTTGGGGTTTGAATAGTCGGCGCTGAAAAGTCCCCAACCTATAATAGCGCCGGTTATAGCCTGATTTGCCGAAACGGGGAATTTAAGCCAGCTCATCGCAAATACCGTAAGACCTGCGCAGGCAAAAATAATTGCCGCCTTTATGGCCGACCTGAGCTGAAGCGAGGCGAGACTGCCCGCATCGGAGGCGGCCTGAACCTCCTGCCCCGAGGCTATGACCTCGTTGCTTTCGGCGAGAAGGGACAGAGCGCCTATGTTGCCCGAGCCGCCTATAAAGGCTCCCGCCACTACGAAAACTGCGATAATTATTACCGCAGTTCTGTATCTCACAACACGGGTAGCAACTGCCGTCCCGAAGGCACCTGCGGAATCCACCGTACCCAGCGACCAGCCCATAAAAAGACCGGCGGCCAGTAATAAATATATCATTTTAAACTAAGCCTTCCTCGTTATGAGCATTATCTGAATCTTGTCGGCGATGTTTTCGATTATATCCGAAATATCGGCAAGCATCTCAACGTACTGCGCAAGCTGCATCTTATGCGCAAGATCGAGATCGAGACCGTATATCTGCTCGTAGAGCTTCTGCTCGATTATATCGACCGCTGTTTCCTTTCTTCTTACCTCGTCGAGGAGAGAATGATCCTTAAGGAAGTCGCCGAGGCTTGCAAACATACGTCCTATACAGTTTTCAAGTATCTCAAACTGCTCGTGAGTAACCGAAAGCATAGCTAAAATATCCTCCGAATATTCCTCGGGGAACAAAAAGCGCTGAAGCACAACTCTGTTGGAAACGCTTTCACACTTATTGGCTATCTTGTCACAGCTCGTAGCAATCGAAATAAGGTCCTCTCTTGTTGAGGGCAGGTAGGCACTGCCCAGCGAATCGATCATTTTACGGAGGGATATATCGGCCTTTGCTTCGGCATCGGAAACGTTTTTCGCAAGGCTTTTAAGGGTCTCGTGAACGGTTGCAGGGGTGCAGGCCGCCTTCATAAAGCTTTCAAAGTATAAAAGGCAGGCCTCAACGTCTCTTATCTGCTCGGTAATAAGAAGATATACGGCCTTTCCTTTAGAGGTCTTAGTGAACACAAAAAACAGCTCCTTTAATAAAAACAATGATAAGATTATAATATGTATTCCCAAATTAGTCAATATATAATTTTTCTTTTTCTTAACTTTTATTTTACATAGATTTAACGTTAAAAAGCGTAAAAGAGGTTCTGCCGAAACAGCAAAACCTCTTTCTTTTACTCTTTTGAGGATTTATAAATTGTCGATATAGTCGCAGGCGGCAAGGGCGGCTATTGCTCCGTCGGCGGCGGCGGTGGCAACCTGACGGATGCGCTTGCTGCGGCAGTCTCCTGCAACGAAGATGCCCTCGGTTACGGTCTTGCAGTCCTCGGCTGAATCGGCATAGCCCCACTGATTAAGAGCTATATGCTCTGCGAAGGGCTCGTTCTGAGGAATAAGGCCGATGGCGACGAACATTCCGTCGATATCGAGGGTATCCGACCGACCGCAGTTGCTCTCGACCTTAATTCCCGTGAGGGTATCTTCACCGATAAGCTCGGTAACCACGGTTCCGAGGATTATTTCAACGTTATCCTTGGCTTTAAGCTGCTGCTGAAGCTTTTCCTCGCCGGTAAGGCGGTCGAGATTCTGAACGACGTAGACCTTTTTGGCGAGATCGCTTAGCAGTATCGCCTCCTGAAGAGCCGAGTTTCCTCCGCCGATCACGGCAACCGTCTTACCCGTAAAGAAGGCTCCGTCACAAACGGCACAGAAGGAGATTCCCTCTCCTACGAACTGCTCTTCCCTATTAAGGCCTAACATTCGGTGCTTGGCGCCGGTTGCGATTATGACCGATTTACCCTCGAAATCGCCGCCGTCGGTATGAACGGTGAAGCTCTCGTTTTTGGAGATACCCGTAACCTCACACATTTCTACCTCAGCACCCTGCTCGAGCACCTGCTCGATAAGCTTTTCGGCAAACTCGTTACCCGAAAGGGATAAAAAGCCGGGAATGTTTTCAACCTTTGGAGAAAAGGTTATCTGACCGCCGAAGATGGCCTTTTCGATAACCAGAACGTTTTTATTTGCCCTCTTGGCATAGAGGGCGGCGGTCAGCCCCGCAGGGCCGCCGCCGATGATTATTATGTCATACATATTATTAAAATGTCCCTTAGTTTTTGAGTTATACGCCGAGGAATTTCTTAATATCCGAAACGCCTGCGTACTTGGAAACTACGCCATCCTTAACGACTACGAGGGTCGGAGCCTGTCTGATTCCGAACTCGTCTGCGAGGTCCTCGTGCTCGTATGCAAGGAGCTTCTCGTAGGGGAAGCCTGCCTTATCGAGGAAGGAGCAAGCGATCTTGCAGTTGGGGCAGGTTGCGGTGGTGAAGAGGTAGTTTGCGTCGGCGGTAGCGGGCTTCTCGACCATCTGTGCTACGCAAGAACAGGACTCGGAGAGAACGCCCTCGTGGGTAAGCTCGGAGTTCTCGATGTCGTAGACCTTTCTGTCCTTATACTCCTGAGCCTTACCGTCGTTCCAGTTCTGAACGGGACGGTAGTAGCCGGTAATACGGGAGTAGACCTCGGTATTTTCGCCGCACACGGGGCAGGAGAATGCCTCACCTGCGATGTAGCCGTGATTCTTACATACCGAGTAGGTGGGCGACATGGTGTAGTAGGGGAGCTTGTAGTTTTCGGCGATCTTTCTGACGAGGGTCGCGGCGGCCTTCCAGTCGGGAAGCTTTTCGCCGAGGAAGGCGTGGAAAACGGTACCCGAGGTGTAGAGGGTCTGAAGGTCGTCCTGAACGTCTAATGCGCTAAAGATATCCTCGGTGAAGCCGACGGGAAGATGTGAAGAGTTGGTGTAGTAGGGGGTCTGACCCTTTCCTCTTCCTGCGGTGATGATGTCGGGATAGTGCTTAAGGTCGTGCTTGGCAAGACGGAAAGCGGTAGACTCTGCGGGGGTAGCCTCTAAGTTATAAAGGTCGCCGTACTCCTCCTGATAGTCGGAGAGACGCTCGCGCATATGGTTGAGAACGTCCTTGGTGAAGGCTTGTGCTTCTGCGTTTGTGAGGTCCTTCTTAAGCCACTTTGCGTTAAGGCAGGCTTCGTTCATACCAACCAGACCGATGGTCGAGAAGTGGTTGTTGAAGGTGCCGAGGTAACGCTTGGTATAGGGATAGAGACCTGCGTCGAGGAGCTTGGTGATAACGGTACGCTTAACCTTAAGGGAGCGTGCGGCAATATCCATCATACGGTCGAGCTTTGCATAGAAATCCGCCTCGTTCTCGGCAAGATATGCAATTCTGGGCATATTGATGGTAACGACGCCGACAGAACCGGTGGACTCACCGCTTCCGAAGAAGCCGCCCGACTTCTTACGAAGCTCGCGAAGGTCGAGACGGAGTCGGCAGCACATGGAACGAACGTCGGAGGGCTCCATATCAGAGTTGATGTAGTTAGAGAAGTAGGGGGTACCGTACTTAGCGGTCATATCGAAGAGAAGCTTATTGTTCTCGGTCTCGGACCAGTCGAAGTCACGGGTAATGGAGTAGGTGGGGATCGGATACTGGAAGCCGCGGCCGTTGGCGTCGCCCTCGATCATGATCTCGATGAAGGCCTTGTTGACCATATCCATTTCTTTCTTACAGTCTTTATACTTGAAGTCCAGCTCCTTGCCGCCAACGATACAGTTAAGCTCGGCAAGGTCGGCGGGAACTACCCAGTCGAGAGTGATGTTGGTGAAGGGAGACTGAGTACCCCAGCGGGAGGGAGTATTTACACCGTAGATGAAGGACTGAATGCACTGCTTTACCTCCTTGTAGGAAAGGTTATCGGCCTTTACGAAGGGAGCAAGATAGGTATCGAAGGAGGAGAAGGCCTGTGCGCCTGCCCACTCGTTCTGCATAATTCCGAGGAAGTTTACCATCTGATTGCAGAGGGTGGAGAGATGCGCCGCAGGGGCAGAGGTGATCTTTCCGGGAACGCCGCCGAGGCCCTCCTGAATAAGCTGTTTAAGGGACCAGCCTGCGCAGTAGCCGGTAAGCATGGAAAGGTCGTGAATATGAATGTCGGCGTTTCTGTGAGCGTTGCCGATCTCGTCGTCGTAGATCTCAGAGAGCCAATAGTTAGCGGTAACGGCGCCCGAGTTAGAAAGGATAAGTCCGCCTACAGAGTAGGTAACGGTGGAGTTTTCCTTAACGCGCCAGTCGTTTATGTTAAGATAGTTATCGACGATAGCCTTGTAGTCGACCATAGTAGCAGAGAGGTTACGGATCTTCTCTCTCTGACGGCGGTAGATGATGTACGCCTTGGCAACGTCGTCGTAGCCTGCCTTAATGAGAACCGACTCAACGGCGTCCTGAATATGCTCAACCTCGATCTTGCCGTCTTTTATCTTGGGCTCGAACTGAGCGGTAACCTTGAGGGCTAAGAAATCGATGACGTCCTGATTGAACTGCTTCTGGCAGGCGTCGAAGGCCTGAAAAATGGCGGTGCTGATTTTGGAAAGGTCAAAAGGTACGACTTTTCCGTCACGTTTAACGACATTATACATACTTTTTTCTCCTTTTTATATTTTTAATTTTTCGAGTGTACTCCTATTATATTATTCTATGTGGTGGTTGTCAAGGACAAAAATACAAGATATTGTGTTTATTTTTTAACATTTCAACTATATTTAGTAGGCTAAAGCGCCCCCAAAACCGCATTTTTACAAGGTTTTTTCGCCTTTTCTCCCCTATTTGCGACAAAAAATCACCCGAAAAAATTTTTTCGGGTGATACACTATATATTGTGGATTAAACCTCGATAAGCTCATATTCGAGGCTTCCGAGCCCAATATCTGCCGCCGCCTTGGGGGTCAGGGCGCCGTTTCGCGATTCGATACGCTTTATAAGATGTCCCTTGCCCTTGTCGTCGGTTTCATAAACCAGGTCGAGGCAGGCCTTATCTATAGCTACGGGGTCAAGGGAGGCAAGGATACCTATATCGGCAATGCAGGGGTCCTCGGCGACGGCACAGCAGTCGCAGTCCACCGACATATTGGCCATAACGTTTATATAGGCGGCTCTTCCCTCGAAATAATCGGAAACGCTCTTTGCGGCATCGGCCATAGCCATAAGAAAGCTGTCGTGGTCGGCGTTCCAGAAATCGTCGGTGACGCCTACCCCGTGAATATACTGCTTACCGTACGAGGAGGCAAAGCCGATGGAAAGCTGCTTTATAGCGCCGCCGTAGCCGCCCATGGGGTGACCCTTAAAATGAGAAAGGCAGAGAAGGCTATTGTACTTTTCTATTCCCCGTCCGACGAAATTTTTCTTTATTTTTTTACCGTATGGCATACTGAGCTCTAAATCAGGTCCCTCGGCATCGAGAATTTCGGTTTTAAAGAGGTCCGACCAGCCGTGATCGATCAGGGTCTGCCTGTGAGCGGCGGTAGTGTTTCGGGAGCCCTCGTATGCCGTGTTACATTCGACGACGGTTCCTCCCACCATATCGATAACAGGCTTCCAGAAGGGAGCGCGCAGAAAATTCTGATTTCCCTTTTCGCCCGAATGAACCTTTATTGCGACCTCGCCGCTAAGCTCGATATCAAGCTTTTTATAAAGCTCGGCTACCGCTTCGGGGGTTATATTGCGCGTAAAATATACCTTTGATGCCATAAAATTTCCTCCTTTATTTCGGTTGACTTTACTTTAAACACATAGTAATATATACATATATATTATATACTCCCAGAAAGGAAAAATCAATGATTATAAACGGTTTTCAGAAAATGACCCTATTAGACTTTCCCGGAAAGGTCGCCTGCACGGTATTCCTCGGCGGCTGTAATTTCCGTTGTCCCTTCTGTCATAACGCGGGACTCGTCCTCGGCAGTAACCCCGAAAGCTACACCGAGGAAGAAATTCTGTCCTATCTCGAAAAGCGAAAGGGACTTCTTGACGGGGTATGCTTTACCGGAGGCGAGCCGACCCTTAGAGGTGACCTGCTCCCCTTTATCGAAAAGGTAAAAGCTTTAGGCTTTGCGGTAAAGCTCGACACCAACGGCACAAACCCCGCCCTTTTAAAGGAGCTTTTAGATAGGGAGCTTGTCGACTACGTCGCTATGGATATTAAAAACTCCTTCGAAAAATATCCCGTTTCCTGCGGTCTCGATAGTATGGAGCTCGACCCTATTAAGGAAAGCATTGCCCTTTTGATCGGCGGCAGCACCGATTTCGAATTTAGAACCACTATTGTCAAGGAGCTTCACACCGTGGAGGATATTGAGGCTCTGACCGGGGAGATAAAGGGCGCAAAAAAATATTTCCTGCAAAGCTTCGTCGATTCGGGAGATCTGTTAGCTCAGGGCTACTCGGCTCACGATACCGAGGTTTTAAAGGAGATGCTGTCCGCGGCACAAAAAAACATCCCCGAAGCCGCGCTTCGGGGAGTATAAAAGCTTTATCCGAACCTTTCAAGGCCTTTACCGTCGGTTCTTACGCGGTAAAGGTCTTTGCTATCTTTAAGTTTTTCAAAATAAATCCAACCGTCCGCCACGTTAATGAATGCGTTTGCTTTGGAGGGATATTCATACTCATATATTACGGTTTTTCCGCTTCCGTCGGGTTTAACCTTACAAAGCGCGCTGCTATCCCGACCTTCTCTAAAATCGTGCTGAACGTAGTAAATCCATCCGTTATAGCCGTTAAGCAGGGAGTTCTGAACGTTATGTATACCAAAAGAGGTAAATCCGCTTCCGTCTAAATTTACGGTTAATATCTTATAGTTCGAGGACACGGCAAGCCTGTTCCCCGCAAGGGTTAGAAAGCTTCCGCCAAAGCCCGGACAAAGAACGGTTTTATCCCTTCCGTCGGTACGGCATTTATAAACCAGATTATCCTCGCGATTCGTGTAATAAATATAATTGCCGTTTACAACAAATTCGTTACAAATATCGTCGGTTATCTGTGTCGCTTCGCTACCGTCGGTCTTCATCCTGCATACCCTTCCGACGCTCCAGTTGTCGGTATGGTAGATCCAGTCTCCTTCTATATACATGTGATAGCTTGTTTTCGGGCTTATCTTGGTTTGACCCGTTCCGTCTATCTTAACCTTGTATATACCGCCCTTGTTTGTGCCGTCTACATAGTATATCCATTCGCCGACAACGTTAAGGGAAACGGGGCTGGCGTGACAGATGCGCTCGGTTTTACTTCCGTCCTTACGCATTCTGTAAATCGCGTTGTCGCTGCCGCAGAAATAAATCCAATTGCCCTGAGTCGTGACGTGACCGTAATGGGAGGCGTTAGAGGTGGTTGTACCCTTAACATTTGCTACGCCTGCGCTTACCGAAACCGTAACCGTCGAATCTCTCGGGGCGGTTTTATTCGAGCTTATATCCTGCGAAATTATTTTTCCCTCCGCAATACTGCTGCTGCATTTGATTTCGGAAAGCATACGAAGACCTGCGTTCTTTAGTGTCTGCTCCGCCTTTTCGAGGGTCATACCCTTAACGCTCGGCACCTTAACCAAATCCTGTCCCTTGCTTATTACAATTACTATATCGGAGCCCTTGTCGGCCTGCTTACCTGCGGCGACGCTTTGAGCCATAACCTTACCCTTTTCAACAAGGTTACTGAAATTTTCGTCCTTTTCAACCGAAAATCCAAGACCGATAAGCTCGAGCTCGGCCTCGACGGCGGTTTTTCCCATAAGGTTAGGAAGGGTTACCTGCTCCCTGCCCTTACTTACAACAAGCTTTATTTCGGTATCGTAATCGACCTTTTTACCTGCCGTAAGGTCCTGAGAAACGACCCTGTCCTTTAAGACGGTTTGGTCATATTCCTCGTTTTTTGTAACGGTAAATCCGATATCGCAAAGCAGCTTTTCGGCATCGGTTATATTTCTGCCGATAACCGAAGGAACGGTGATTTTTTCGGGAAGCTTTTTGCTCGCGTCATCCGAGTCTGTGCCAAAGCCAAAAACAATGACCAGGGTCACTATAGCCAAAACAAGAACTAACGCGCCGATAATTATTCCGTATTTAACCGCACGATTTTTCATAATTTACCCCCCACAAAGATTTTTCCTATAACATTATACCACGTTTTCGTATATTAGGCAATAGGCGGTTCCCCACCCGCGTTTTACGCTTCGTTTTTATAAATCTTGTAAAATCAAAGAGTTTATGATATAATAGTTTATATCAAACGGAGGTGAGTAGGATCTATATTCAGGAACCGACAATTACGGCACAAACGGCCGATAGCTCCTCTTATTTCAGCCTTACAAACGGCGCCGTATGCCTCGACGGCAACAATCCCGACAGCACGGGAGCCTCGGAGTTCGTGCTTTATTATATGTGGAAGGGCTCGGGTGAGCTTACTGCCGACAAAAAGATATATAACCTCTTCCCCGGCGACTTTTATATCTGCCGCCCGGGAGATAACCGAAGCTTTGTTCCCAACTCCTCGGTTCAAACCGAATATTACTGGTTTTCCTTCAGCGGCAGTATGGCCTCCGAAATACTCGCGTCCATAAAGTTCGCCTCCAAGGAAAAGTATTACATCGGTCACAGCAACGAGGTGACTACCCTTTTCGACAGAGTGCTCGAGGAGGCAAAGAACGCGGAGCCTAATTCGACCCTTATCGCTTCGGCGTATTTTACGGCGGCCTTAGGCATTATGTCGCGACTCGCCATTCATATTCTCCCGCAGGATCCCACCGTAAATCAGGACAAGATAGCCCCCGCAATAAGCGCGATAAATTCCGACTGTACAAGCAAGCTCGGGGTTGACGAATACGCAAAAATGTGTAACCTTTCAACCTCCTACTTTACCCATCTGTTCACCAAAAGCACGGGATATTCTCCCCTTGAATACAAGACCCGTCAGAGGATCAACATTGCGAAAAACCTTCTCGCGACCACAAATCTCCCCGTAAAGGAGATCTCGACCATTACCGGCTTTAAGGACCCCCTTTATTTCGGACGTTGCTTTAAGCGCACCACGGGTCAGAGCCCCTCTGATTACAGAACGAAAAAATAAAACTGCTCACGCTAACGGATCGTACTCTTAAGGACGAAATGCCTAAAAAAGCAAATTTTTGCGGCCTAATGTGTTAAAAAGCCGTGGTACGCGACAGCGTTACCACGGC
>SFWF01000027.1 GCA_004560045.1 bacterium
ATTATATCTAAACACCCTTAGGTGTTTAAACCTATCTTAGAACAGTATCTTCTGCTCTTTTTCAGAACTTCTTCCAAAACTGGCGTTTTGTCTGAATTGTCCTTAATTTACTTTGATTTCTCAAATTAATTGTCGGGTCCAATTTCTTGTTTGTCGTTGTTTAATTTTCAAGGTTCGTTGCGCTCCGCTCTTTAGGGCGCCCGATTATAATACCACAACCATTTTTAAATGTCAACACTTTTTTAAAAAAAAATTCAAAATTTTTTCGAACTTTCTTTTTTAAACTGAAAAGCCCCGTTTTGGGCTTGTTAGGCGGTTGTGGCTTAATTTTTTTAAGTTCAGAGCTCTTTAAAGCAGGTCCTCGTTATAAATTGCTCTTACACCGCCGATAAATTTCGGACGGGATCTTGCGGCGAGAACGGTTGCGTTTCCTATTTTATTGTTGTCAAGTCGTACCGGTACGGCCACCTTTTTAATATGCATACCGATCATGGTAAAGCCGATATCGATACCTGCGTCGGCAGAAATCTCTTCCAGAGCGACGGGGCTTTTCATATCCTTATAGGCGGCGGTAGCAAAGGAGCCCCCTGCCTTGGGCTGCGGTACGACGTTCACGGTATAGGCGTCCTTTACGGCTTCGGCCTCGGTAATAATGGCGCGGTTAAGGTGTTCACAGCACTGCGCCGCGACGAAAACCCCCGCCTCGTCACAGGCCTTTTTGATTCCTTTATATATATGTATAGCGGTTTCGGGGGAGGAATTGGTTCCTATTTTAGCGCCGACTACCTCGCTTGTAGAACAGCCGACTACGAGAATCTTGCCTTTTTGAAGCCTCGCTTTTTCGATTATTTCCTTAGCGGCGGCATAGCTTTGTGCGGTTATATTTTCCATTTCGGTCTCCTTATATATAATCTGTGTATATATTATATACGAAAAATTCAAAAAATCAACATTGATTATTTCGCGGTTATTATATATAATGTAATAAACAGCAAATCTACGGAGGACAGTTAAATGAAAAAATACCTATTATTTATGCTTAGTATAATTCTTTGCCTTACGGTTACGGCTTGCGGCGGAAAGGATAAAAATATCGACGCCGACGAAAGCAAGCCCACCTCGGGAACGCAGTCGACCGTATCGGCGGAGGCTTCGTCCAAGGATACCTCTTCGGAGGAAAGCTCAAAAGAAAGCTCTTCTGACGGGAACTCTGACGATAAAACCTCCTTTACCCCCGAAAAGCTGCCTGCCGATTTCGATCCCACAAGCGAGGCCGAATGCTACGCGGTCGATTTTAACTCCTGGCAGATGTATCTCGCCAACCCCTGGAACCCCGTTCCCGATGAGTGGATCGCTATGGAGTACGGCGACGAGGGCCTGGCCAAGGTTCTTCAGAAGTACCGTCCCGACCCCGCAAAAAGCTCACAGCTTTATTTCGACGCCCGTGCGGTGGATTATCTCCACGCTATGATCGAGGCGGCCGAAAAGGACGGAATAAACCTTGACGTTATCTCGGCCTTCCGCGACAACGCCTTCCAGACGGGAAACTTTGAGCGTCAGGTAACCTCGGTCAAGAAAGCCAACCCCGGCATCTCCGACAAGGATGCAAGAAAAAAGGCCGCCGCCGTCGTTGCCCTTCCCGGCACAAGCGAGCATCAGCTCGGACTTGCGGTAGACTTCAACTCGGTTGAGGATAGCTTCAGAAACACCCGTGCCTACAAGTGGCTTATCGAAAACTGCACCGATTACGGCTTTATTCTCCGCTACGACACCTCCAAGCAGGCGCAGACCGGCATTATCCCCGAGCCCTGGCACTACCGCTTTGTCGGAGTTAAAAACGCAAAGCTTATCGAGGCTTCGGGCCTTTGTATGGAAGAATTTATCGAAAAATATAACGTAGAAGGATAAACCGATGAAAAAACTTATTGCATTTCTTTTGGTTTTGACCCTTTGTCTCGGCCTTGCGGGCTGTGGAAAGGGTAAAGCAGCCACGGCAGATACCGATTCCTCCTCGAGGCCTGCTTCTTCCTCAGGCTCCTCCTCAAAGGAGCCTGAGGAAGAAGAAAAGGAAGAATACAAGGTTAATTTCGATTCCTGGGAAATGAAGCTTACCGATTCGGCTCATCCCCTCGCAGAAGGCTTCGCTCCCCCTCTTGCCACGGTCAAAAGCGCCTATACGAATCACCCGAACACCCGCTTTGACGCAAGGGCTATCGGCCGCCTTTTATATATGTTAGAGGATGCCGAGAAGGCAGGGGTAAAGCTGAAGGTCGAAACCGCCTTCAAGAGCGAAAACGATCAGCTTTCGATCTTTAACGCCAAGGTCAACGAGGTTATGGACTCGGATATCACCCTTACCCTTAAGGAGGCCGAGGATATCGCCAAAACTCAGGTCGCCTTCCCGAGAACGAGCGAGCACGAATTGGGCCTTGCGGTGGATTTCGCCAAAGAGGGCTCGGCTTTTAAGGAGACCGACGAATATAAATGGCTTATCGAAAACTGCTACGATTACGGCTTTGTACCCCGTTTTGAGGATAACCCCGCTCATTTCCGCTACGTCGGAACAGAGAATGCGGCGGCTATTAAGAAGTCGGGTCTCGGCTTCGACGAATATATAAAGCAGTTTGGAAATAAATAATTCTTGTAATATTTAAGGTTATGCTATAAAATAGAAATGTGCCCCTAAAAAAGGGGAGAAAGTGAGGACGGCAAATGCTCGACAGAACCCAAACTTTTTCTATCGGAAATGAACAGGAGCAGGAGATAAGAAAAATTCTCCTTACGGTTTACGACGCTCTTAAGGAAAAGGGCTATAACCCCATTAACCAGCTTGTAGGCTACATCCTTTCGGAGGACCCCACCTATATCACCACCCACATGGGCGCCCGTAACCTTATCAGAAGGATCGACCGTGACACCCTGCTTCAGAATTTAGTTAAATACTACCTTACCCACTAAGCCGCGGAGGAGAGAAATGAATTTTATTCCCGCCGGAGCAAACGGTCTGGTCGACTGTTTCCTGCTCGTTAAGGCCTCAAACAAAAAGACCTCCTCTAAGGGCGACGACTATCTTGATATGACCCTCGCCGACAAGTCGGGAGAGATCAACGCGAAGCTTTGGTCCTACGTGCCCGCGGTTCACGGGGAATATCAGGCAGGCGACATCGTTAAGGTAAGAGGTACGGTAAGTCAGTATAACGGTGCCGAACAGCTGCGAATCGAGAAGATCCGTCATTCTACCCCCGGCGATCAGGTAAACACCGCCGAGCTTGTGCAGACTGCGGGTTATTCGGGAGAAGAGATGTACGACTCTCTTTTAAACGTCGCAAAGGGCTTTAAGGACGGCGACCTTAGGCAGATCGTCGTTACCCTCCTTACCGAAAACAAGGAAAAGCTGCTTTACTGGCCCGCCGCCTTTAGGCTTCATCACGCTATCCGTTCGGGACTTCTGCTTCACACATTATCGATAGTCAGGCTTGCGCAAAGGGTCGCAGAGGTTTATCCCTTTATCGATACCGACCTGCTTTTAGCGGGAGCCATACTTCACGACATCGCAAAGACCGCCGAGTACGAAATGACCCCGTCGGGTCTTGCCTCGGGCTACACCGTTAGGGGAAATCTTCTCGGTCATCTGGCGATGGGGGCGATAATGATAGAGGAGACGGCCAAAAAGCTCGGAATAGAGTCGGAGTCGGTCGTGCTTCTTCAGCATATGGTCCTTTCACACCACGGAGAGCCCGAATTCGGCGCCGCGGTCCGTCCCGGCTTTATCGAGGCCGAGCTGCTGAGTCAGCTTGATATGATGGACGCCCGTATGTTTGAAATGCGAGAGGCTACCGAGGGTACCACCGTCGGAGACTTTTCGGGCCGACTCTGGAGCATGGAAAACCGAAAGCTCTATAACCACGGACGGCTTGATTCGGAGAAGGAAACCAAGTTATTTTAAATTTAATAAAAAGGAGATATAAATTATGAAAATTACTAAGGATATGCTTATCGGAGACGTACTCGATATGGACGTAGGATGCGCAGAATATTTCTTTGCTATCGGAATGCACTGCCTCGGCTGCCCCGCTTCCCGCGGCGAGTCCATTGAGCAGGCCTGCGAGGTTCACGGAACCGACGTTGACGATCTTCTCGAGAAGCTCAACAATTATTTCGCTAACAAATAATGAAAAACCTTAAAAACAGGCTTTACACAGTATCGACCCTCGTGCCTCGCGGTGCGAGGGTCGCCGACATAGGTACCGATCACGGTCATCTGCCGATATATCTTATTCAGCAGGGGATCTCCCCCTTCTGCATAGCCTCGGATATAAAGGAAAAGCCCCTTGAAAGCGCCAAGGAGAATATAAAAAAGGTTGGCCTTCAAACTATCGAAACGAGACTTGGCCCGGGGCTGTCTCCTATACTTCCCGACGAGATCGACTGTATCACCGTGGCGGGAATGGGGGGCGAGGTAATCGCTTCTGTTCTCGAGGACTGTCCCTGGGTAAAAAGCGACAAGCACACCCTTATCCTTCAGCCTATGACCTCGGCCGACGCTCTTCGCCGCTATCTTTCCGAAAAGGGCTTTTCTATCCAAAGGGAGATAGCCTGCGAGGAAAACCGCAAGGTTTATACCGTTATGCTCGTCCGCTTTTCGGGAGAAAGCTTTACCCCAAGCGAGGTTTTCTGCCGTGTAGGACGGCTTTTACCCGATACCCCTGCCGCAATAAAGTATATTGAAAAGCAGAAAAG
Organism: bacterium; assembly: GCA_004560045.1. Classification (GTDB taxonomy): domain Bacteria; phylum Bacillota; class Clostridia; order Oscillospirales; family Acutalibacteraceae; genus SFWF01. The sequence goes on from SFWF01000027.1 coordinate 4,741, forward strand.
GATCGTAGAGGAGCTTATCGCCGAAAGAAAGGCCGCAGGACTCGATACCGAGGACTACGATGATATTTTAACTAAATTGCTTGAGATTTTAGAGAAAGAAAAATAAACAACGGAGACTTGCTATGCCGCTTGACGGATTATTTTTACACCATCTGACAAAAGAACTTCAGATCTGTGTCGGCTGCCGTGCCGACAAGATACACCAGCCCAACCGCGACGAGCTGGTGGTTTTGTTGCGCTCTGCAGGCTTTTCGGGCAGGCTCCTTATAACGACCCGTTCGGGCAGTGCAAGACTCCATATAACCGAGACCTCCCCCGATAATCCCGCCGAGCCTCCAAGCTTTTGCAGACTTCTCAGAAAGCACCTTTCTGCCGCTAAAATTACCGCTATCGAGCAGGCAGGCCTCGACCGAACGGTTCTTATCCGTTTTATGTCCTATAACGAAATGGGCGATACGGTCTATCCCTTTTTGGCGGTCGAGCTTATAACGGGAAGGGCCAATATCATACTTTGCGAGGAGTCGGGCCGAATTATCGACGCGCTTCACCGAAGCGATATCGAGCGCTCTGCCCGCCTGATTCAGCCCGGTGCCAAATATCAGCTCCCCGAGGCGCAGTCAAAGCTCAACCCTCTGACCTTTGACGCACAGACTCTTACCGAGGCTGTTCTGAGCCTTTCCGTTCCCCTTTCCTCGGCCATACTTTCGGTTTTGGAGGGGGTATCTCCCCTTGTGGCCCGAGAGCTTGCGAAAAGCGTAATGGCAGCCGACGGGCTTGCAAACGAGCTTACCGAGACCGAAAAAGACCGTCTTTTCGAGGTCATTTCGGCCTTTAAAAACACCCTCAAAAGCCCCGTCCCCTATACCGTAAAGGAGCAGGACGGCAGTATAAGAGATTTTTCCTATCTGCCCATTACCCAATACGGAGGAGAATCGGTAAAGGAGGAGAGCTTCAGCCTGCTTCTCGACCGCTTCTACGGCAGTAAGGACACCGCCGCCCGAATACGGGGTATGGCGCAGGATATTTTAAAGCTTTTAAATAACCTTTTAGCCCGTACCGAAAGAAAGCTTTCCTACCGACTGAGCGACCTTGAAAAATCGAAAAACCGCGAGGAGCTTCGTATTTACGGCGAGCTTATCAAGGCTAATCTGTACCTTATAAAAAGCGGCTCCGAAAAGGCCACCGTTCAGAATTACTACGACGAAAATATGGGCTATATCGATATTCCGTTAGACCCCGCCCTTTCCCCTGCCGCAAACGCCGCGAGGTATTTTAAGGAATACAAAAAATCCTATACCGCAGAAGAACGGCTTACCGCCCTCATCGAGGAGGACAAGCGGGATATCGAATATATCGAGTCGGTGCTGGACAGCCTGACCCGTGCCCAAACCGCCGCCGAGCTGACCGAGATAAGAGCCGAGCTAAGCGATGCGGGATATATTCACGCGCCTGCCTCCAAAAAGCCGCGTGCCGTGGCCTCTAAGCCCCTTGAATTTACCTCCCCCTCGGGACTTAAAATATTGGTCGGAAGGAACAACCGCGAAAACGACCTTCTGACCCTTAAAACCGCCGCAAAAACCGACCTTTGGTTTCACACCAAGAACATTCCGGGCTCCCACGTTATTCTTTTTACCGAGGGACAGCCCCCTTCGGGCGAGGATATTTTCTTCGCCGCCGGTCTTGCGGCAGGTCATTCCAAGGCGAGGGAGTCGGATAACGTCCCCGTTGATTTTACCGAGGTAAAATACGTTAAAAAGCCCTCGGGGGCCAAGCCGGGTATGGTTATTTATACCACCAACCGCACTCTTTACGTAAAACCTTTGAAATTATAATAATTTTTTCTTGTAAATCTCACAAAGCTGTACTATAATAATCATATATTGCTCTACGGAGGTTCCGTCTTGAAAGAAATTGATATAACTAAAATAATAAAGCTTCTGCTTTCACATATTTTTCCCATACTTCTCGCAGGAGTTATTTTGGCAGGCGCAGTTTTCTGCTATAATACCTTTTGGTCAAAGCCTGTCTACCGCACCTCGACCTCGGTCCTTATAAATAACGGCGGTCTTGCCGACGACTCTCAGTCGCCGAACGGCACCATCTCCCAGGGCATTATGTCGGCCTCTCTTTCCCTTGTTCCGACCTGTATCGATATGATGGAAAGTGATAATATATATAAGGAGCTGGCCAAGGCCTTAAACGACAAATACTCCTACTACGGACTTCAGTCCCGCTTTTCCGTCGTTTCGAGAAACGAGCAGTCCCTCGTTATCGACATCTACACCTACGGCAGCGACATAAGTGAGACCAAAAATATCGCCAACACCTTCCTGCAGATTGTTCCGACCTATATTTCAAACAATCTTACCGGTGCCGACATTAAAATTATGGCCACCGCCGACAAGATCGTCAAGACCTCGCCGAGAACCGGCTTTAATACCGCGGTCGCCTTTATCGTCGGAGTCCTGCTTTGCTCGGCGATATATATAATTATCGAGTTCTCTAAGAACACCATCGAAAACGAAAAAGACTTTAAGGCAAGATACGAGCTGCCGCTCCTCGGCACCGTTCCCCTTTTCGAAAACAATTCTCAGGGAGGTAAGCGCCGTGGACGCACAAAATAAACAGCCTTTAGATGCGGCCGAAATTCAGTTTGCGGTAGCCGAATCCTACAAGACCATCCGTACGAACCTGCTCTTCCTGCTTTCGCAGAACACGGGCTGTAAAATCATAACCATTTCCTCCCCTAAATCGGGCGACGGAAAAACCACCAACGCGATAAACCTTTCTATCGCTTTTTCTCAGCTCGGAAAAAGAGTTCTTCTTATCGACTGCGACCTGAGACGACCCACCGTTGCGAAAAAGCTCCGTCTTGAAGAGACCGACGGCCTTTCGGGTATTCTCGCTGGCTTCTCCCCCGTCTCCGAGTCTATTGTAAACGTCAACCATTATTTAGACGTTCTTCCCGCAGGCGTTACCCCGCCCAACCCCTCGGAGCTTCTCACCTCCCCCGCACTTGACAAGCTTTTCGACAGTCTTAAGCTCGTTTACGACTTTATCGTTATCGATACTCCCCCTATGGGAATCGTCTCCGACGCTTTGGTCGTAGCGCCCAAGACCGACGGAGTTCTTATCGTAGTTAAGGAAAAATCTACCCTTCATTCCGACTTTGAAAATCTGCTCGACAGTATTAAGCTCACGGGAGTACGTGCCCTCGGTGCTATTCTCAATGCCTCCTCCGCCGAAGAGACATATTCTCATTATAAAAGCGTATATTAAAACGGAGGCATTGCCTCCGTTTGTTTTTGTAAAATTTTACGGTTGCAGTTGTAGGGGAGGGGCCTTTGGCCGCAGTGGACAGTGGTCAGTGAACAGTGAACAGAAAAGAGTAACGCCTTCGGCGTGAGTACCACTACGCGCGAGTAAACAGAGTAACGGATACCGAGGCAATTTATCTGAAGCCCGACGCCTGACAAAGGAAGAAATTATGTTAAAATCCAAAACCTTAAACATTCATAAAAACGGTGAGGTAGTTTACCTGACCTTTCCGAAAATTGAGGCCGCAGGAGGCGCACGTCACGCCTTTTCCACCCGTCTGGGCGGTGTCAGCAAGGGAAACTGCTCTGCAATGAGCTTCGGCTTTTCCCTCGGCGACAACAAAAACGACGTTCTTAAAAATTACGAGATCTTTTGCCGTGCTTTCGGCGCGAAGGCCGAAAACTGCGTCCTTTCTCAGCAGACCCATACCTCAAATCTTCGTGTGGTGACAAGAGAGGATATCGGTAAAGGAATTTTCCGAGAAAGAGACTATTCCGATATCGACGGCCTTGTCACGAACGAAAAGGACGTCGTCCTCGTGACGCAGTACGCCGACTGTACCCCCCTTGCCTTTTACGACCCCGTAAAGAGGGTGGTCGCAGCCTCCCACGGCGGATGGCGGGGAACCGTGGCCGAGATCGCGAGGAAAACGGTCGAAAAAATGACAGAGGAATTCGGCTCTGATCCCGCCGATATCCTTTGCGGAATAGGACCCAACATCTGGCAATGCTGCTACGAGGTCGACGACCCCGTTATTAACGAGATAAATAAGCTTTCTTATCTCGAGCTTCCCTCCTGCTATACCGTTAAGGGGGGCGGAAAATATATGCTCGATCTGAGAGAGGTAAACCGCGAAATTCTTATTCACGCAGGAGTAAAGCCCGAGAATATCGACGTAGCCGACCTTTGCACCTGCTGTAACAGCGATATTTTCCACTCCCACCGCGCCACAAAGGGCAAGCGGGGAACGCTGGCGCTAATGATAGCTTTAGACTAAGCTTCGGCTTCGCCGAGGGAAATACACTGCGTTAGGGAAGAGGGGTGACACAGGGAAAAGGGAAAGGGGAAATGGGAAAAGAACATCGCAAATTTCATAACATCTCTACGGCAACCGTAGGGGAGGGCCTTGTGTCCTCCCGAGGAAAATGAGACGGAGATAAACGGCTGTCCTCGATATGAAATTTATTGTAAAACCGTAGGGGCGGTCATCGGCCGCCTGTGAGATAAATATTGGTTGCACATCACCATTCGGTTGTTATCAAACCTTTGGTCTGCTCGGGTCGTTGAGGACACCGACCCCTACACGGATACCGAGGCAATTTATTGGGAGGTTGTAGGGGATGGCGTCCCCGACATCCCGAGCGGGACTTATTGTTTAATTAAATATGGATTGTATGTTATCCCGTCCGGATTTGCGATATAGGTTTCCCTCATCCACCGCGATGCGGTCCCCCTCAGTCTTATTTTCGGTATCTTTACTCTTATTACTCGCGCGTAGCGCTACTCACGCCGAAGGCGTTACTCTGTTCACTGTATACTGTCCACTGCGTAGCCCCTCGTCCCTAACCTTTCCCATTTCCCCTTTCCCTTTTCCCTGCTTCAAAGCTGTCCACTGTTCACTGTCCACTGTCCACTGCGACCCTTGTCCCTATTCCCTATTCCCTATTCCCTGTTTTTATCCGCCAAGGCGGATAAAAACAAATGCTTTACAACGCTAAAAAATTAAAGTATAATATTTCAGTAGTATAATTACCGAAAAGGGTGATCCAAATGGCTCAAAAAATAAACCCCGATATGCTTAGTGAAATGTACGAGCTTTTTGCCCGTATTGACGATCCCGAGGATTTTAAGCTTTTCCTCGACGATCTTTGCACCTATAAGGAGCTTGAGCAGATGGCGGGACGAATCGCCGCCGCAAAGCTTTTTATGGAGGATAAGACCTACATACAGGTCAACGAGGTCACGAGTATAAGCTCGGCGACCTTAAGCCGAGTCAGCCGTTGCGTAAAGCACGGCGAGGGCTATAAAAAAATTCTTAAAAAATACAGTCAAAGCCTTTAAACCCGAACCGGCTTGAAGGCTTTGGCTAAAACGGAGGAAAAACAAATGAAAATCGAAACCGCTTGCATACACGAAGGCTATACTCCGAAGCAGGGCGAGCCCCGTCAGCTTCCCGTTTATCAGAGCACTACCTTTAAATACGACACCAGCGACTATATGGGAAAGCTTTTCGACCTTGAGGCCGAGGGCTATTTCTATACCCGTCTGCAAAATCCCACCAACGACGCCGTTGCCGCAAAGATCTGCGCAATGGAGGGGGGAGTTGCCGCAATGCTGACCTCCTCGGGTCAGGCCGCCAACTTCTACGCTATTTTCAATATCTGCGAAGCGGGGGATCATTTCATTGCTTCCTCCTCTATCTACGGCGGAACCTACAACCTTTTCGGCGTTACCATGAGGAAGATGGGAATCGAATGTACCTTCGTTGACCAGACCCTCCCCGAAGAGGAGCTCGCAAAATATTTTAAGCCCAACACCAAGGCGGTATTCGGCGAGACCATCACCAACCCCACCTGCACCATCTTCGATTTCGAGAAGTTCGCCCGTCTTGCTCACGGTCACGGCGTTCCCCTTATCGTTGATAACACCTTTGCTACCCCCGTAAACTGCCGTCCCTTCGACTTTGGTGTTGATATAGTTACCCACTCCACCACCAAGTATATGGACGGTTTGGGAGTAAGCGTCGGCGGCTGTATCGTAGATAGCGGAAACTTCGACTGGATGGCTCATGCCGAGAAATTCCCCGGCCTTTGCACCCCCGACGACTCCTATCACGGAATAACCTATGCCGAGCGCTTCGGTAAGGGAGCCTATATAACCAAGGCCACCGCACAGCTTATGCGCGATTTAGGCTCCATTCAGGCTCCTCAGAACGCCTTCTATCTTAACCTCGGTCTCGAAACCCTTGCCGTCCGTATGGAGAGACACTGCGCAAACGCACTTGCCGTTGCAAGGTTCCTTAAGTCTCAGGATAAGGTTGCCTGGGTTCATTATGCCGATTTAGAGGGCGACGAATACCACGACCTTGCCAAAAAGTATATGCCTAAGGGTACCTGCGGCGTGCTTGCCTTCGCCGTTAAGGGCGGAAGAGAAAAGGCCATTAAGTTTATGGATTCCCTTAAGTTCGTTAGCATCGTGACCCACGTTGCCGACGCAAAGTCCTGCCTCTTACACCCCGCTTCCCATACCCACCGTCAGCTCACCGACGAGCAGCTTATCGAGGCAGGAGTAGCCCCCGACCTAATACGTCTCTCGGTCGGAATCGAGTCGGCCGACGACATTATCGCCGACCTTAAGCAGGCCCTTGAGCTTATTTAAATATTCGGCTTCGCCGAGCCAAGTATCACGATTTAGGGACAAGGGACAAGGGGAGCTTCAATAAGCTCTCTATCTGAATTAGTTGCCCCTCTTCCCTCCCCCCCTCTTCCCTAACCCACAGTCTTTAAATAAGATAATATCTTAAGCAAATTTGATCAAAATAGGAGACCTAAAATGCCTATTAAAATCCCAAACGAGCTTCCTGCCACCAAGATTTTAAATGAGGAAAACATCTTCGTTATAACCGAGACCAGGGCGCTCACTCAGGACATCCGTCCTCTACAGATCCTTATAGTTAATCTTATGCCTACAAAAATAGTTACCGAAACTCAGCTTGCCCGAGTTCTCGGTAATACCCCTCTGCAGGTTGAGATGGAGCTTTTAATGATGTCCTCTCATAAATCGAAAAACACAAGCGAGGAGCATATGCTGGCCTTCTATAAGACCTTCGACGAGGTAAAGAACCGCAATTTCGACGGAATGGTCATAACGGGAGCCCCCGTTGAGCATATGGCCTTCGAGCAGGTCGAATATTGGCAGGAGCTTTGCGAGATAATGGAATGGAGCAAGACCCACGTCACCTCCACCTTCCATATCTGCTGGGCCGCTCAGGCCGCTCTTTACTACCACTACGGTATAGAGAAAAAACAGCTTGACAAAAAGCTATTCGGCGTTTTCGAGCATACGGTAGACCACAAGGGCTCCATCCTTTTCAGAGGCTTTGACGATACCTTTATGGTGCCTCATTCCCGTCACACCACCGTTTTAGCCGAGGATATCGAAAAGGTTCCCGAGCTTAAAATTCTTTCGACGGGTAAGGAGGTCGGAGTTTACGCCGTCGCCACCGACCGCGGCCGTCAGATATTCATTACGGGGCATTCGGAATACGATGCCGATACCCTTAATAAGGAATATATGCGGGATAAAAACGCAGGTCTTCCCATCGACATCCCCGTAAACTATTTCCCGAACGACGACGATACCCTCCCCCCGAAGGTCACCTGGCGCTCGGGCGCAAACCTCCTTTATTCCAACTGGCTAAACTATTTCGTTTACCAGACCACCCCCTATGACATCGATGAAATAAGCAAAGAGGATAAGCCGTAAGTTTTCTTGCGGCTTATTTTAGAAAGAAGTTTTTTATGAATAAAAAAGAAAGCAATACCGCCTGCGAGCTTTGTGTAAACTACGTCTGGGACGAGGAGGACGAGTGTTATTCCTGCCTCGTAAATTTAGACGAGGACGAATATATCGCCTTCGTTTCTAACCCAAACTACCGCTGTCCCTATTTCCGTCTCGACGACGAATATTCTATTGTAAGGAAGCAGAACTGATGCTTGAAAAGGATATAAAAAAGGTTATAGAGGATGTATATCCCTTCCATATGCCGGGTCACAAGCGGCAAAAGCAATGGTTCGAGGGGCTTTACGACCTCGATATTACCGAAATATCGGGAGCCGACGACCTCCACTCGCCAAGCGGTATTATTATGGAGGCTCAGCGCAGAGTCAGCCGTCAGCTCGGCACGGTCAGCAGTATATTTTTAACCGGTGGCTCGACCTGCGGAATACTTTCGGCAATTTCGGCCGTTTGCGGCAAGGGTGATAGTATCGTCATCGGACGAAACTGCCACAGATCGGTTTATAATGCCTGCCTTATAAATAACCTCAGCACCGAATACGTCTATCCCGTTTTAAGACCGAGGCTGGGCTGCTTTGGCGAGGTTCAGGCCTCCTTTGTGGCCGAAGCCTTGGAAAAAAGCGGCGCAAGGGCGGTGGTTATAACCTCCCCGACCTACGAGGGTATTATTTCGGATATCAAGGCCATCGCCAAGGTGGTTCATAAATATAAGGCCATACTTATCGTCGACTCGGCCCACGGGGCTCATTTAGGTCTTAGCGACCGTTTCCCCGAAAGCGCCCGAGACCTGGGCGCCGACATCGTTATAGAAAGCGCCCATAAGACCATGCCCTGCCTTACGGGGGCGGCACTTGTTCATATCTGCTCCCACAGGGTAAGCTACTCGGCCCTTCAGGAAGCCCTCGGCCTTTTCGAGACCAGCAGTCCCCCCTACCCGATTTTATGCTCCATCGACCGCGCCTATAAGGCGGCCGAAAACGAAAAGCTTTTCGGGGAATATGCCGATAGGCTCGACCGCTTTTACGAAAGAGCCAAATCGCTTCGCCGCCTTTCCCTTTACGAAACGAATGACCGCGGAAAGCTTATAATCTACTGCGGCGACAGCGATATCAGCGGCTTCGGGCTTAAAAAGAGTCTTCGGGAAAATTATCTGATCGAATGTGAAATGGCAATGCCTGCCTATGCTCTGGCAATGACCTCGGCAGCCGATACCGACGAGGGCTTCGAAAGACTGATATCCGCCCTTTTCCAAATCGACGAAGCTCTAAAAAACGGAAACAGAAGCCTCCCCCCGGCTCCCCCGAGGGCCGAAAGGGCTTCGAAGATGCCCGAAGACGCCGAGCTAAAGCCGTTACACCTTAGAGGCTGTGTCGGTAAAGCCTCGGCCGAATTCGTTTTCGCCTATCCCCCGGGTAGTCCCATAATCGCCCCCGGCGAAATCTTTTCGGAGGAAATTGTCGGCTATATGACCCATTTGTTTTCCACCGGCGCACAGGTTTATTCTTCCAAGGGAAAGTTTCCCGATTTTCTTTACGTTTTTGAAGAAAATGATTGATAAAACCTGCATTATATAGTAGAATTACTTTAATGTGTTAAAATCCAAGGAGGACTTTTAAAATGTACGAAAATCTTATGAATTCTATCGGCTTTGTCGCCGAGTACGACCCCGAGGTCGCCTCTGCTATGGCCCTTGAGCACAAGCGTCAGCAGAATAACATCGAGCTTATCGCTTCGGAAAACTTCGTTTCCCCTGCGGTTATGGCGGCAATGGGCTCAATTCTTACCAATAAATACGCCGAGGGTCTCCCCGGAAAGCGTTACTACGGCGGTTGCGTAAACGTAGATATCGTTGAAAACATCGCAAGAGACCGCGCCTGTGCCCTCTTCGGAGCCGACCACGCAAACGTTCAGCCTCACTCGGGCGCTCAGGCCAATATGGCGGCATATTCCGCCGTTATCGAGCACGGCGATACCGTTATGGGAATGAACCTTGCCCACGGCGGTCACCTTACCCACGGCTCCCCCGTAAACGCTTCGGGTAAAAACTATAACTTCGTTCCCTACGGCGTTGGCGACGACGGATATATCGACTATGCCCAAATGAGAAAAATTGCTTTAGAGTGCAGACCTAAGCTCATCGTCGCAGGTGCCTCGGCCTACTGCCGCGAGATCAAATTCGACGTAATTTCCGACATTGCCAAGGAGGTCGGCGCCCTCTTTATGGTGGATATGGCCCACATCGCAGGTCTTGTTGCCGCAGGACTTCATATGAGCCCCGTACCCTATGCCGACATCGTTACCACCACTACCCACAAAACCCTCCGCGGTCCCAGAGGCGGTCTTATCCTCTGTAAGGAGGAGCTTGCAAAGGCTATCGACAAGGCTGTATTCCCCGGAAATCAGGGCGGTCCCTTAATGCACGTTATCGCCGCTAAGGCAGTTTGCTTCGGCGAGGCCTTAAAGCCCGAATTCAAGGAGTATCAGCAGAGAATTATCGATAACGCTAAGGCCCTGGCAAAGGGCCTTACCTCCCGCGGAATCAATCTCGTATCGGGCGGCACCGACAACCACCTTATGCTGGTCGACCTTATCGGAACCGAGGTTACGGGCAAGGAGCTTGAGCATCGTCTCGACGAGGTCAACATCACCGCTAACAAGAACGCTATTCCGAACGATCCTCAGTCCCCCTTCATCACCTCGGGCCTTCGTATCGGCACCCCTGCCGCTACCACCCGCGGTCTTAACACCGAGGACTTCGACAAGATCGCCGAATTCATCGCCCTTGCTATCAATGATTTCGAGGGACACAAGGAATATATCAAAAACGGCGTAGCAGAAATCTGTAAGAAATATCCTTTATATTGATCTAAGCAGTATAGTCTGATCTTTAGGGAAGAGGGAAGAGGGAAAAGGGGATGCTAATTTATCCCCTATCTCGCTGACATCCCCCTCTTCCCTTGTCCCTTTTTCCTAACGCACAAAAACGTTAGAACAAACTGAAGTATATTCTGATCTTTAGGGAAGAGGGAAGAGGGAAAAGGGGATGCTAATTTATCCCCTATCTCGCTGACGTCCCCCTCTTCCCTTATCCCTTTTCCCTAACACACAAATCTTCCCTTGTCCCTTTTCCATAACACACAAAAACGTTGTTTCCGCGAAACGAAACAAATAACATTTGCTGCTTTGCAATGATCTTAATTATTTAACCGAAGAACAAACTTGTGAAACAATTGCTCTTTGCGAAGAAATAAGTAAAATGCTTAACACTATGATCATAAAGCTATCCGGAAAGATCAATTAAAATTCTTTTTTTCATCTTATTGAAGACCCCCTCTTCCCTTATCCCTTTTCCCTAACGCACAAATCTTCCCTTGTCCCTAACACACAATTCTTCCCATGTCCCTTTTCCCTAACATATAAAAACGTTGTTTCCGCGAAACGAAACATAGAACATTATGTTTTACGGTGGTGAATTATATGGCATACTCTCATTTCAGCGAATTGCTCGTTTGGCAAAAGAGTATGATTTTATGTAAAAAAACCTATGCGCTGGCCGCCTTCCTTCCAAAGGAAGAACTCTTCGCTCTGACTTCGCAAATAAAACGTGCCGCCGTTTCCGTTCCTTCCAACATTGCAGAAGGCAGTTCGAGAAATACTACTAAAGACTATATAAATTTTCTTTCTATCGCTCGTGGATCTAATTCTGAATTGTGGACTCAACTTCTGCTTTGCAATGATCTTAATTATTTAACCGAAGAACAAACTTGTGAAACAATTGCTCTTTGCGAAGAAATAAGTAAAATGCTTAACACTATGATCGTAAAGCTATCCGGAAAGATCAATTAAAATTCTTTTTCTTCATCTTACTGAAGACCCCCTCTTCCCTTATCCCTTTTCCCTAACGCACAAATCTTCCCTTGTCCCTAACACACAAACCTTCCCTTTTCCCTAACTATCAATCTTTAAGGCGGTGATAAAAATGAGCAAGCCCCTTGCCGACCGAGTTCGGCCGAAAAATTTAGACGAGGTCGCGGGTCAGAAGCATCTTTTGGCTCCGGGCAAGGTCCTTCGCCGCATTATCGAGTCGGGAGAAATTCCCAACCTGATTTTCTACGGTCCCTCGGGTGTCGGAAAGACCACCGTTGCCCGCATAATCGCCGAAAAAAGCGGTAAAAAGCTCTATCATTTAAACGCTACCACCGCCTCCACCTCGGATATCAAGGCCATAATCGGCGACCTTGGCGGAATAGATACTGCGGGCGGCGTACTGCTTTACCTCGACGAGATTCAGTCCTTTAACAAAAAGCAGCAGCAGATCCTGCTCGAATATATCGAGACGGGTGACATAACCCTCATCGCCTCCACCACCGAAAACCCCTTCTTCTACGTTTATAACGCGATTCTCTCGAGAAGCACGGTATTCGAGTTTAAGGAGCTTTCCCCCGACGATATCGTCGAGCCCATAAAGCGTGCCGCCGAGTTTTTGGCCGAGGAAAAGGGAATTTCGGTAGTCCTCCCCGAGGAGGTCGCCAAAAAAATCGCCCGTTCGGCCTCGGGAGACGTCCGCAGGGCCCTTAACACCTTGGAGCTTTGCGTTCTCACCTGCACGAGCGACGGCGCCGCCGAGATAGACGACGAGGTCTGTGAGCAGCTCCTTGCCCACAGCTCGGTACGCTACGACCGCGAGGGCGACGAGCATTACGACATTTTGTCGGCCTATCAGAAATCTATGAGAGGCTCCGACCCCGACGCCGCGGTCTACTATTTAGCAAGACTTCTTGCGGCAGGAGATCTGCCGAGCGCCTGCAGAAGACTTATGGTCTGCGCCTGCGAGGACGTAGGACTTGCCTATCCGCAGATAATTCCCATAGTTAAATCGGCGGTTGATATCGCGAATGCGGTAGGACTTCCCGAAGCCGCCATTCCCCTTGCCGACGCGGTGGTTTTAGTTGCCCTTTCCCCCAAGAGCAACACCGCCCACGACGCAGTTTTTGCGGCGATGGATATAGTAAACTCGGGCAAGGGCGGAAGCGTTCCCCGTCACCTTCAGAATAAGCATTTCGACGGGGCTGATCAGGCAAATCCCGGTCAGTTTTACAAGTACCCACATTCCTTCCCAAATCGCTGGGTGGAGCAGCAATATCTTCCCGACTCTATTAAGAATATGAAATTCTATCAGCCGGGCGATAACAAAACCGAGCAGAAATTTAAGGAATATTGGGATATAATCAAAAACAGAAAGTAAAGGAGATTTTATTATGAGCAAGGTTATTAAGGTTGGTATAATCGGTTGCGGCGGTATCGCCAACTGCAAGCATATGCCCTCCCTTAAAAAGGTTAAGGACTGTGAAATGGTTGCCTTCTGCGACATCGTTGAGTCAAAAGCCGTAGCAGCCGCCGAAAAGTTCGGAGTCGAAGGCGCAAAGGTTTTTACCGACTATAAGGAGCTTTTAAAGCTTACCGACATCGACGTCGTTCATGTCTGCACCCCCAACCGCTCACACAGCTTTATTACGGTTGACGCATTAGAGGCGGGAAAGCACGTGCTTTGTGAAAAGCCTATGGCTATAAATTCTGCCGAGGCCAAAAAGATGCTCGATGCCGCAAAGCGCACGGGCAAAAAGCTCTCTATCGGATATCAGAACCGTTTCCGCCGCGATGTACAGTTCCTTAAAAAGGAGGCCGACACCGGCCGCTTCGGCGACATTTACTACGCAAAGGCTACCGCCCTCAGAAGAAGAGCCGTTCCCACCTGGGGCGTGTTCCTTAACGAGTATGAGCAGGGCGGCGGTCCCCTTATCGATATCGGTACCCACGCTCTCGATCTGACCCTCTGGACCCTTAACAATTATAAGCCCAAATACTGTGTCGGAACTACATATCATAAGCTAAACTCTATGAAGCAGCAGGCCAACGCCTGGGGCGACTGGGATCCCGAAAAGTTTACGGTCGAGGACAGCGCCTTCGGCTTTATCGTTATGGAAAACGGAGCCACGATAGTTCTCGAATCCTCCTGGGCCCTTAACTCCCTGGATACCCGCGAGGCGGTCACCTCCTTCTGCGGAACCTTAGGCGGTGCCGATATGATCGACGGCCTCAGAATAAACGGGGTCAAGCACAATACGCAGTACGTCGAGAAGCCCGATTTCTCGGTGGGCGGAGTTGCCTTTAACGACGGAGTCGCAGGCGAATCGGACGCCGACGCAGAGGAAAGACTCTGGATCGAGGCGATAAGAAACGATACCGATCCCGTAACCCTCCCCGAGCAGGCCTACGTCGTTACCCGCATACTCGAGGGCATCTACGAATCGGCCAAGACCGGCGATATCTACAGATTTACCGAAGAATAATTTTAAAAGGAAGCCAATCGGCTTCCTTTTTTTGTAGGTTGCAGATACCGAGCACTTCGTGCAGAGATTACTGACAACCGATAGCCGATCCAAGCATTGACAGTTGGGAAATATTGTGATATAATGCGAAACGTTGGAGTTGATTTGTTATGTTGTCCTTCGAACGACGAAACGCGATATGCGATATTATTAAAAGGCAGGGCCGAGCCGATATAACCGAGCTTGTAAACAAATTCGGAGTGTCGTCCGAGACGGTACGAAAGGACCTTATCCTTCTTGAAAAGCAGGGTCACCTGCGCCGCGTTCACGGCGGAGCCTTGTTGATAGGCGGCTCGGTGCCGACCCTTTCTCTCGACCAGCGGGCAGAACTGCACCGCGACAAAAAGCGGGAGCTTTGCCGCTATGCCCTTTCCCTTATCGAGGAGGACGACTGGCTCTTCCTCGACGCAGGCTCCACCACCGACGAGCTGATTCCCCTTCTGGCCGAGAATTTTAAAAGACTTCATATCGTAACCTATCACGCAACCCTCGTAAACAGGCTCTCCTCCTGCCCCGATTTTGAGATATTCGTTTGCGGTGGACGGCTTGAGCAGACAGAGGAATATTTCTACGGACCCCTTACCGAGGCGGCCCTCCGCTCCTTCAGGGTAGATAAGGCCTTTATCTGCCCCTCCGCCTTTTCCCTTGACGCAGGGGCAACCTCCTGCCATTTTGAATGTATCTCCATAATGCAGACCGCCGCCGGCATTGCCGACAAGGTCTATATTCTTGCAGACAGCGAAAAGATAGAAAAAATCGGTAACTTCCGTCTTTTCGGGGCCGATAAGCCCGACGGCATCGTTACCGATTCGAATATAAATGAAGAAATATATGCCCTTTACCGCGAAAACGGAATAAGGGTTATAAGAGGCAAGCTATGAACAACTATTCCAAGGATATTTTAAAACACAAAAATCGCCGCATACCCCCTATCGTTATACTTTGTGCCTTTGTTTATATGGTCAGCTATCTCGGCAGGCTGAGCTTTTCCTCGGTTATGGTTGAGATGATAGAGGAGGGCTTTGACAAGGCCCTTATCGCCATTCCCGTAACCGCTCTTTCGGTAACCTACGGTATCGGTCAGCTTGTTTCGGGCTATCTCGGCGACCGCATAAGCCCCGAAAAGATGATATTTACGGGACTTATCATCTCGGCGGTGATGAATTTTTCGATTCCCTTTGTCTCCGCCTCTATCATCGCAATGACGGCAGTATGGTCTGTAAACGGCTTTGCGCAGGCCATGATGTGGCCCCCGATAGTCAAAATTTTAACCACCCGTCTTTCTCCCGAGGCTTATCATAAAAACGTAGTCTACATCGGTTGGGGCTCCTCGATAGGAACCATTATAATCTACCTTTTCGCCCCCTTTGCAATTTCTCTGGCAGGCTGGAAGCCGGTATTTTATTTTGCCGCCGCCTGCGCCCTTACCCTTGCGATCGTCTGGATCCTTACGGTCTACCGAGCCGAAGCCCGTGAGGAGGGTCGAACCGAATCGACTACCGTTTCGGCCGCCGCAGAGCGCAAGCCCTTCCATAGCTTTGCCGTAATTCTTCTCGGAGCTATCCTTATCTCCATCGCCCTTCAGGGAATACTGAGGGACGGAATCGCCAACTGGATGCCGACCTACATAACCGAGGTCTTTAAGGTCGACAGCACGGTATCGATCTTAACGGGAATTGCCCTTCCCGTATTCAGTATGTTTATAATGTGGTTTTCGGCCTTCGTTTACCGAAGGCTCATAAAAAACGAGTCGATATGCGCCGCGCTGTTTTTCGGACTTTGCGGAATTTCCCTCGGGGTATTATCCTTTGCCTCTGCCGCCTCGGCGGTCCTTTCGGTGGTTTGTCTTATGGTGGCCAATGCCGCGACCCACGGCGTCAATATGATGTACACGACCCTCGTGGTCCCCAACTTTGCCCACTACGGAAAAACCTCCTTCGTTACGGGGCTTATAAATTCCTTCGCCTATATCGGAAGCGCAGTTTCCACCTACGGCGTCGCCCTCATTTCGAAGCATTTCGGCTGGAGCGGAACGATGGTCTCCCTGCTTGTGGTTTCGGTCCTCGGTATCGTCTTTGCCCTTGTTTCAATTCCCTACCTTAAAAAACTTAAAAATCTTAATAAAATCGACTAAAATATGGCACAAAGAATTGCAACTCGCGACTCTTTGTGCTATAATATTTTATTATCAACCCCCTTCCGCCGCGTGCGACGGAGGTAGCGACTATCTAAAGGTGATGCTATGAAATTCAAAGCGGCCGAAAGGCTGAACAAATTTGAAACGGGGATATTTGCCTCGCTCGGCGCCGAAAAGGATAGGCTTATAAAGGAGGGCAAAAAGGTCTACAACCTCTTTATCGGAACCCCCGATTTTGCTCCCCCTGCTCACGTTGTCCGTGCGGCAAGTGAGGCGGCGCTGAGCCCCGAAAACTGGAAATATTCTCTTACCGAGACCGACGAGCTTTTAGAGGCCGTTTGCGACTATTACAGGCGCCGCTTCAACGTCGAAATTACCCCCGATATGATAACCGCCGTAAACGGAAGTCAGGAGGGTATGGGTCATATAGG
Organism: bacterium; assembly: GCA_004560045.1. Taxonomy (GTDB): domain Bacteria; phylum Bacillota; class Clostridia; order Oscillospirales; family Acutalibacteraceae; genus SFWF01. Next base: position 21,534 of record SFWF01000027.1, read on the forward strand.
AATGGCCCTTTGCGATAAGGGCGATGTGGTGCTTCTTCCCGACCCCGGCTATCCCGCCTTTTTTGCGGGGGCAGCCTTGGGCGAAGCGGAGATCGTTTACTACCCTCTGACCAAGGAAAACGGCTTTATGCCGAGGCTCGACCTTTTGGACGAGGAGATACTGAGAAGAACCAAATATATCGTTCTCTCCTACCCCTCAAATCCCGTCGGCGCCGTTGCAGACAGGGCGGTCTTCGAGAAAATTATCGGCTACGCAAAAAAATACGGCTTTCTTATAATCAACGATAACGCCTATTCCGATATTATTTTCGACGGCAGACGGGGCTTCTCCTTCTTATCCTTAGAAGGGGCAGAGGAGGTCGGAGCCGAGTTCTTCTCCCTTTCCAAATCCTTTAACGTAACGGGAGCGAGAATTTCCTTCCTTATCGGAAACAAAAACATCGTAGGCGCCCTTAAGAAGCTTCGGAGTCAGTACGATTTCGGTATGTTCTACCCCGTACAGAAGGCCGCCGTTGCCGCCCTTACCGGCCCTACCGACAGCGTAGTGGAGCAGTGCCGCGAATACGAGGCAAGAAGAGACGCCTTGCTTAGCGGACTCGCCAAATACGGCTGGGATATCCCGAAAAGTCAGGGCACTATGTTCGTATGGGCTCCCCTGCCCAAGGGCTTTACCGATTCGAAAAGCTTCTGTGAGGACCTTGTAAAGGAGACGGGAGTTCTCTGTACCCCGGGAATTTCCTTCGGGCCTCACGGAGAGGGCTACGTGCGGTTTGCTTTGGTCCTTCCCCCCGAAGCCTTAAGCGAAATTGCCGACGTTATCGGCAAAAGCGGATTTTTAAACAAGGAGTAATCTAAAATGTTAGTATCTACAAGCACCTCGAACAACAACCGTTTCGGTTTTGAAGATAACCTTAAAATGCTTAAGGCCGCAGGCTTTACCGCCTTCGATCTTACCCTTTGCAGCGGCAAGGACGCCGTGACCCTTACCCCTCCCTTCGACGGCGAGGACTATATCGAAAAGGCAAAGGAATGTCGCAAATTTGTCGACGGGCTGGGCCTCCCCTGCAATCAGGCTCACGCGGTTTTCAGCTCCGACGTAGGCGCCGCCAAAAAGGGTACCGCAATGTTCGAGGCTACCGTGCGCTCTATGGAGGTTGCCTCCATTATGGGAGCAAAGTCCGTCGTCATTCATCCTATGCAGTACCTGCCTTATATGCAGAACGTGGAGTTTTTAAAGCAGGAGAATTTAGAGTTTTATACCGACCTTCTCCCCTATGCCGAAAAGCTCGATATAATTATGCTGACCGAAAATATGTGGCAATGTAATCCGAACAACGGTCATATAATTCAGTCGACCTGCGCCGAGGCCAAGGAATTTGCCGAATACGTGGATATGATAGGCTCCCCCTATCTTAAGGCCTGCCTCGACATCGGTCACACCTGCCTTACGGGAGAAAGCATCGCCAATATGATAAAGACCCTCGGCAAGGACCGCCTTTTCGGCCTTCATATTCACGACGTTGACGCCATTAACGACAGTCATACCCTCCCCTATACCCTAAAGGTCGATTTCGCCGAAATGATCGACGCGCTGGCCGAGATCGGCTATGAGGGAGATATAACCTTCGAGGCCGAAAACTTCTTCCGTCCCTTCCCCGACGCCCTTGTACCCTCTGCCGCAAAGCTTATGGCCGATATCGGTCACTATTTCGCAAGCGAAATCGGTAAAAAATCTCTGTTGAAAAATAGCGCCGAATAAGGTATAATAAAGACGCTCAGTAATTATTAAGGAGTTTTGTTTTAATGTCAAAAATTAAGATCGTTACCGACTCGGCCAGCGACATTTCCTATAAAAACGAGGACCTTTACGATATTGAGGTCCTCCCCTTTCAGGTTACTATAGGTGACGAATCCTACACGAGCCGTGTCGATTTTGACAACGCTAAATTCTTCGAGCTTTTAGAAGAGGCCGAGGATATCCCCAAGACGAGTCAGATAACCGCCTTCGAGTTTGGCGAGCTTTACGGCGACCTCTTTGAGCAGGGCTATACCGACGTTATCTACGTCTCGATAAACAGCGAGGGCTCGGCTACATATTATAACGCGGTTCAGGCCAAGGATCAGTTTTTTGAAGACAACCCCGACGCCGCAGGAAAGTTCAACATCTACTGTATCGACTCGAAAAACTATTCTGCAGGCTACGGCTACCCCGTAGTTGAGGCCGCCAAAATGGCCGACAAGGGCTGTGAGGCTCCCGAAATTGTAAAATACCTTCGCGACTGGTTCGAAAACGGGGTAGTCTATTTCGGACTTTATACCCTTAAATACGCTAAAAAATCGGGAAGAATTCCCTCTGCCGCCGCCTTTGTAGGCGAGCTTTTAGGCCTTCGACCCATTCTTAAGATATTCGATAAGCAGATAACCACCGACGACAAGGTCCGAGGCGACTCGGCGGTAATTCCCGCCCTTGCCAAAAAGCTAACCGAGAATATTCAGGAGGGCTCTCCCTACTGCATCATTTACGGAAACGATTCTTCCCTTCGCGACGCTATGGCTGCCGCTGCCACCGAGGCTATCGGCTATCCCCCCGCCGACTTTTATCAGGTCGGCGCCGCCGTCGCCATAAACGCAGGCCCCGAGGTTTCGGGAGTTGCCTTTAAGACAAAATAAAAACGAAATGACCGACCTTTATTTAAAATGTCGGTCTTTTTTCTTACATATTCGGTCTTTACTATTGATTTTTTTCATAAAGTGTCTTAAAATATAAACGATAATTTTTTTGATAGGAGTTATTTTCTATGGAAAAAAAGCTTGAAATCTTTTCTTACTTCGACGTTCCCGGAACGGTCAAAACTATTGCCCCTCACGGAAACGGTCACATTAACAACACCTTTCTTATCGAAACCGTAAACCTTTGCGGCAAAGAGGTTCGCTATATTCTTCAGGCCGTTAACAAAAATGTTTTCACCGACGCCGTCGGCCTTATGAACAACATTGAAAAGGTTACCGCCTTTTTAAAGAAGGTCTCCGCCGACTCCGACCCCCGAGGAATTATGCGCCTCGTTCCCGCCAAGAACGGACTTTACTATCATATCGACGAGGAAAATACCTGCTGGCGAGTTTACGACTATATCGAAAACGCCGTTTCTATCGAGCTTCCCGAATCCTTAGACGAATTCTACGAGTGTGGCTTTGCCTTCGGTAATTTTCAGAAGCTTCTTAACGATTTCCCCGTAGAAGAGCTTACCGAAACCATAGTCAACTTCCATAACACCCCCTGGAGATACGAAAATTTTAGGAAAGCGGTCGAGGAGGACCTTTGCGGAAGAGCCGCTTCGGTCAAGGCTGAGATCGACTTTGTTAACAGCGAGAAGGATTTTTATTCGGTGCTTTTCGATAATCAGAAGGCGGGCAAGCTTCCCTTCCGAGTTACCCATAACGACACCAAACCCAACAACGTAATGCTCGATGCCGCTACCAAAAAGGCTATTTGCGTTATCGACCTTGATACCATTATGCCCGGATTCTCGGTAAACGATTTTGGCGACGCTATCCGCTTCGGCGCAAATACTGCCGCCGAGGACGAAAAGGACCTTTCCAAGGTCAGCCTTTCCTTAGAGCTTTTCGAGGCCTATGCCAAGGGCTTCTTAGAGGGTACGGGCGGACTTCTCTCGGCCGACGAGGTTATGCTTATGCCCGAGGGCGCCAAGATGATGACGATAGAATGCGGTATGCGCTTCTTAACCGACTATCTGCAGGGCGACGTCTACTTTAAGACCCACTACGAGGGTCAAAACCTCGACCGATGCCGTACTCAGTTTGAGCTTGTTCGCGATATGAACCGCAAGTGGGCTCAGATGAAGGAGATCGTCAGCCGTTACGCAAAATAATTTTTTCAAAAGGAGAATTTCCATGAACTACATAACCGTAAATTCCTATAAAGAGCTTAGCGCCAAGGCGGCTCAGCTTATCGCCTCGGTCGTTACCTTAAAGCCCGACTGCGTTCTCGGTCTTGCCACCGGCTCCAGCCCCCTGGGCACCTACGACTGCCTTACCGAAATGTATGAAAAGGGTATGCTCGACTTTTCCCGCGTTACCTCGGTAAACCTCGACGAATACGTCGGACTCGACGGCGATAACGATCAGAGCTACCGCTATTTTATGAACCACAACCTCTTTAACCGAGTTAATATCGACAAAGCCCGTACCTTCGTACCCAACGGCCTTGCGGCCGACCCCGAGGCCGAAGGAAAGGCCTACGACGAGCATATCAAAGCCCTCGGCGGCATTGATATTCAGCTTCTCGGTATCGGTCTCGACGGTCATATCGGCTTTAACGAGCCCGACAGCCGCTTCGTCCCCGAGACCCACCTCGTCGACCTTCACGAGTCGACCATCGAGGCAAATTCCCGCTTCTTCGCTTCCCGCGAGGAGGTTCCCACCAAGGCTATCACTATGGGAATGATGTCTATTATGCAGGCGAGGCGCGTACTTCTTATCGCTAACGGCGCAAAGAAAAAGGAAATTATGGAAAAGGCCTTCTTCGGCCCCATCACCCCCGAGGTCCCCGCTTCTATTCTTCAGCTTCACCCCGACCTCACCGTAATCTACTGCGAGAACGAATAATATGATCATTAAAAACGCTAATATCTTCGGAGAAATTAAAAATATCCGTATTGAGGACGGAAAGTTCGTTTCCTTCCCCGAATACGTAGAGACCTTCGACATCGACGCCGAGGGCAAAAGGGTAATTCCCGGACTTATCGATACTCATACCCACGGTTGTATCGGACTCGATACCATGGACGCCGATTTCGAGCCTATGTGCCGCTTCTATGCCGAGCACGGAATTACCTCCTGGCTTCCTACCACCATGACCGCAAGCAAAGAGGACCTGCTTCGGGTCGTTAAGGCCAAGCGCGACTTCAAGGGAGCTCAGATATTAGGCTTTCACTTAGAGGGCCCCTACATAAATCTTAAGTATAAGGGCGCACAGAATCCCGCCTTTGTACGCAATCCCGACCTTGAGGAGTTCAAAGAGCTTGCAAGCTACGCTCCCATAAAGATGATAAGTCTTGCCCCCGAAAACGAGGGTGCTATCGAGTTTATTAAGGAGGTTACCCCCTCCTGCGTAGTGGCCTTCGGTCACACCGACTGCACCTACGAGCAGGCTATGGCAGGCTTTGAGGCAGGAGCAAGCTGCCTTTGTCATACCTATAACGCTATGCCGGGTATTCACCACCGAAACCCCGGTCCCATCGGCGCGGCTATCGAGACGGGAGCCTATCCTCAGCTTATCTGCGACGGGCTTCACGTTAAAAAGCCGGTTGTCCTTATAACCTACAAGGCCTTTGGAAAGGAAAAGGTCGTATTTATAAGCGACAGCATCCGCCCGGCAGGTCTCCCCGACGGCGTTTACGAGTCGGGCGGCCTCGACATATACCTTAAAAACGGCGTAGCCACCTTAAAGGACGGCACTATCGCCGGAAGCAGCTCGACTCTGCTCGACTGCGTTAAGAAGGCTATCGAGTTCGGTATTCCCTTTGAGGACGCGGTCTATATGGCCACCGAGACCCCCGCAAGGCTTCTCGGAGTCAACAAGGGACGCATTGCCGAGGGCTTCGACGCCGACCTTGTTATTTTAAACGACGACCTTTCGGTAAATACCGTAGTTATTGCGGGAGAAGTGTTTAGTTAACAGTGAACAGTGGACAGAGGAAAGTTGTATAGTAAAAAAGGACTGTTCAAAGAGTGAAAATATGGTAAAATATTTTCAGGAGAGTGAACGGGATGAAAAAGCAAATGAATTACACAA
>SFWF01000100.1 GCA_004560045.1 bacterium
ACAGGTTTAACAAGATGGCTGATATGTCATAGTTATAATTAAGAAGGTGATGAGAGTATGGAGTTTAAATTACATTCAGAATATAAGCCAACAGGTGACCAGCCTCAAGCTATTGACAGTTTAGTCGACGGTATAAATAAAGGTTTTAAAGAACAAACATTGCTCGGTGTTACAGGTAGCGGTAAGACCTTTACTATGGCGAATATTATTGAAAAGGTAAACCGTCCGACCCTCGTTCTCGCTCACAATAAGACCCTCGCCGCACAGCTTTGCAGTGAGTTCAGAGAATTCTTCCCCGAAAATGCGGTGGAATATTTTGTCTCCTATTACGATTATTATCAGCCTGAGGCATATATTCCCGGTACCGATACCTATATAGAAAAAGACTCGGCCATAAACGACGAGATAGACAAGCTTCGTCATTCGGCAACCTGCGCACTGTCCGAGAGAAGAGACGTTATAATCGTAGCTTCCGTTTCCTGCATTTATTCTCTCGGTAACCCAATAGATTACCGCAGTATGGTTATTTCTCTTCGCACGGGAATGGAGAAGGGGAGAGACTGGCTTATAAAGCGCCTCGTCGATCTTCAGTATGAGCGCAACGATATAAACTTTACCCGAAATAAGTTCAGGGTAAGGGGAGACGTTGTTGAAATTTATCCCGCATATTCTTACGAGCTTGCTCTTCGAATTGACTTTTTCGGTGACGAGATCGAACGTATAAGCGAGATAAATACCGTAACGGGTGAGATCAAAAACGTTATGACCCATACGGCGATCTATCCGGCATCACACTATATCGTTCCTGCCGATAAGATGAATGAAGCTCTTAAGGACATTGAGGACGAAATGGAGGAACGTGTAAAACAGTTTATTGACGAGGAAAAGCTTATCGAGGCTCAACGCATCCGCCAGCGCACCGAATACGACGTTGAAATGCTCCGTGAGATCGGTACCTGCAAGGGAGTCGAAAACTATTCAAGAGTTCTTTCGCGCAGGCCCCCGGGAAGCACGCCCTTTACGCTTCTCGATTATTTCCCCGACGATTTTCTTCTTTTTGTCGACGAGTCTCACGTTATGCTCCCGCAGGTCAGGGGAATGTACGGCGGAGACCGAGGCCGAAAAGAAAATCTTATCGAATACGGCTTCCGTCTGCCCTCGGCCTACGATAACCGTCCTCTGAATTTTAACGAGTTCTACGAGCGTATAAATCAGGTTATCTTCGTATCGGCCACCCCCGGAGATTTTGAAAAAGGAAAATCGGCGCAGATCGCCGAGCAGGTTATCCGTCCTACGGGTCTTCTCGACCCGATGGTAACCGTTAAACCCACAGAGGGTCAGATCGACGACCTCGTTTCCGAAATTAACGAGAGAAGCGCCAAAAAGGAAAGAGTCCTCGTTACGACACTAACAAAAAAAATGGCCGAGGACCTTACCGATTATCTCGAAAACCTCAGCATAAAGGTTCGCTATATGCATCACGACGTTGATACTATGGAGCGAATGGAAATAATCCGCGATCTTCGTCTCGGAGAATTCGACGTGCTGGTCGGTATAAACCTGCTTAGAGAAGGCCTCGATATTCCCGAGGTGTCCCTTGTGGCAATTCTCGACGCCGATAAGGAAGGCTTCCTTCGAAGCGAGACCTCCCTTATTCAGACCATAGGCCGAGCCGCCCGCAACGAGCACGGCGAGGTTATAATGTATGCCGATACGGTTACCCCCTCAATGGAAAGGGCTATAACCGAAACCAACCGAAGAAGAGGTATTCAGGACGCATATAATAAGGCTAACGGAATAACGCCGAAATCGGTTAAAAAGGATATTCGCGATATTATCGAAATGTCATCCAAGCCCGACGATACCAAGCCCATTAAGAAGATGAACAAGGCTGAAAAAGAAAAGCTCATTGCTTCTCTTACCGCTGAAATGCGTGAGGCGGCCAAGATGCTCGAATTCGAGCATGCCGCTTATCTTCGAGACCGCATAGCCAAACTCAAGGAGGGGAAATAGTGAGTCTGTTAAAAACAGCTTTTTTACAAATATCACCCTGCAATACCTTCGAGCAGTGAATTTGTTATCGCATTTGGCGCCACCGCAAAACGTCTCGGTATTGCTATAGGCATAGCCTATCTCGAAAATCGGAGAAGAAAAGCGTATGTGATTTTTGATCACATACGCTTTTTATCAGTTAAAATACAAATCGTACCATACTATGAAGGTGTAAATAGTCCAGATCTTTTTATAACAGTCGCAAACCTCGTTGCGGTGATCGTCAAGAAGCTTTATTATTGCCTTTTCTTTAAAGAATTTCTTGGCAGTATCGCCGGTAAAGGCTTTTTTGATCTCGCCGTAATAAAGATCCTCCTTCATCCATTCCTTAAGAGGAACGGGGAAGCCAAGCTTTTTACGCTTGTGGGCGTCGGTAGGAACTACGTGCTCAGCGGCAAAACGAAGAGCGAGCTTTGTGCCGTCGGGTCCTATCTTCATTGAATCGGGTAGAGTTCTTGCCGATTCGTAAACCGCGCTGTCAAGGAAGGGAAAACGTGCCTGCATTCCGAAGGCGGAAGCGCTTGCGGTAACCGAATGAACAAAGTCGTTAACAAGCCAGAAGTAATAGTCGATAATCTGCCTTTTCTGAAGATCTGTGCTGTTTTTATACATATCGTAATACTTACGGGTAACCTGCCTGGTATGAAGTCGGCTCTTATTCCTAAGTACGGTATTTACCAAATCGTCTCTGAAAACTCTGTCAATTCCGATATGGAAATTTTCGAGCTTCTGACCGCGTCTTCTGATAAAGTTACGCTTTCTCGTTTCCGGAAGCTTGCAGGTAAGAAGATAGGAAAGGTGACGGATAAAATAGGGTCGCTTCATATATTTCTGATGAGTTATAACGTCAAGATATGAGTTATATCCACCGAAAAACTCGTCGCTTCCTTCGCCCGATAAAACTATGTCTACGTATTCGCTTGCGGCCTTTGCACCAAAGTATAAAACTGCGGCAGAGGGGTTGGCAATAGGCTCGTCCATTAAGTAAACTATGTCCTTAAAGGAATTAAGATATTCCTTGCTGTTTACAAGGCGAACGTGATTTTTAATGCCTAAAACCTGAGCAAGCTCGGAAGCATAAACCGATTCGTCGTAGTTCGGGTTTTCGTAGCCCACGGTAAAGGTATTTTCGGGCTTCGAGAGAGAAACCATATAAGAAGAATCTACACCGCCCGAAAGGAAGGAACCGAAGCGGACTCCTGCGGTCTGCATATCGGTGGATTCCTTTAGTGCCTTTTGAATTTTTTCGGCAGCCTCGTCATAGGTCTGCTCTACTTCGACGTATTCAGGACGGAAGAAACAGTCTATCTTGGCTTTTCCGTTTTTAAAGGTAAGGGTATGACCCGGCTCTAAGCGGAAAACGTTTTTATAAAAGGTTTCGGCAGTAGGTACGGTATTAAAGCAAAGATAAACCGAGAGAACATCTTCGTTAAACTCCTTAACAAAAGAAGGATGAGCGTCGAAGCCCTTAAGACGGGAGGCAAAAATCAGCTCGTCGTCTTTCTGATAGTAATAAACGGGCTTAATGCCAAAGCCGTCTCTTGCAAGGAAAAGCTCTTTATTTTCTTTATCCCAAACGGCAAGTCCAAAGGAGCCGCGAAGCTTTTTGACGAAATCCTTTCCGAAAGCCTTATAGGCCAACAGCACGACCTCGGCCTGATCCTTGGTTGAAGGGACGAAATTAATTTCTTTTAAAATATCGGGAATATTGTGTACGTTTCCGCTGAAAGCGATAGCATATCCAGGGGCAGAAGCATATTCTGTCGCTCCGTTTGCCTCGAATTTTGTTATGCGTTTAATGCCTAAGCTACAGTTATCATCAGTATATACGCAGGGCTTATGTTCCGACTCAGATATTTTATTTAACATATCTGCAGTGGACGCAACCGAAGCAGAATTTACATATCCCGATAAAACAAACATACTATCATTCCTCTAATTTAGAAAATTTAACTTAATACATCAATTATAAATTTTAGTTGGCTGATTGTCAATAAATATACTTTAG
>SFWF01000101.1 GCA_004560045.1 bacterium
TTATAGAAGCAGGCGGAAAGCAGTATCGCGTAGAAGAGGGCGACTTCATCTATGTAGAAAAGCTCGACGCTGAAGAGAACTCCGAGGTCATTTTTGACAAGGTCGTTGCTGTTAAAAAGACCGCTACCCTCAAGGTTGGAAAGCCCTACGTTAAGGATTCTACCGTTAAGGGAACCGTAGTTAAGAACGGTAAGGGCAAGAAGATCACCGTCTTCACCTACAAGCCCAAGAAGGGTTGTGCTCGCAAGATGGGTCACAGACAGCCCTACACCAAGGTACAGATCACCGAGATCGTATAATTAAAGCTATGACAGTTGTCAAATTGTCCAAAAACGGTTTTAACCTTAAAGGACATTCTACCGCTGACGCAGAAGACGAAATCGGAAAGCTGGTTTGCGCAAGTATTTCCTCTGCCGCGTATCTTACGGTTAATACTATAACCGACGTTATCGGCGATAAGGCGGAAATCGATTTAGGCGACGAACCGCGAACCTTCTTAAAGGCTTCAAGCTTCATGTGCTTCAGCTAAGTGAGCAGTATCCAGACTGCATAAAAGTAATTTCGGAGGTGTAATCATGTTAAAGATTAACATTCAGTTATTTGCCCATAAAAAAGGTATGGGTTCTACCAAGAATGGCCGTGACAGTGAGTCTAAGCGTCTTGGTGTAAAGCGTGCCGACGGACAGTTCGTTCTCGCCGGAAACATCCTCGTTCGCCAGAGAGGAACTAAAATTCATCCCGGTAACAACGTTGGAATCGGTTCTGACGATACCTTATTCGCCCTCATCGACGGAAAGGTTAAGTTCGAGCGTGTTGGCCGCGACCGCAAGCAGGTCAGCATTTACGCTGTAGAGCAGTAATTAACTTTTTAAAGCTCGGCTCCTGCCGAGCTTTATTTCTTATTTAGCAAATACTAAATCCGTGTAATACTAAAACGGAGGTGACAAAATGTTTGTCGATATTGCAAAAATTCATTTAAAAGCAGGTGACGGCGGCAACGGTGCCGTTTCCTTCAGAAGAGAAAAATACGTTGCCGCAGGCGGTCCCGACGGCGGCGACGGCGGAAAAGGCGGCGATATAGTTTTCGTCGCAGATGATAACCTTTCTACCCTTGCCGACTTCAGGTATAAACGCAAGTATGTCGCCGAAACAGGCGCTAACGGCGGCACCTCTCGCTGTACGGGAAAAAGCGCTAAAAATCTTGTTATAGCCGTACCCCGCGGAACCCTTATCAAGGATGCCGAAACGGGAAGAATTATCGCCGATATTTCTTCCGATGAGCCTACCGTAATCGCAAAGGGCGGTAACGGCGGCTGGGGAAATATGCATTTTTCTACTGCAACCCGTCAGGTGCCCCGTTTCGCAAAAGCGGGCAATCCGGGTGAAGAGCTCGACGTTACCTTAGAGCTTAAGCTTCTTGCAGACGTCGGCCTCATCGGTTTTCCCAACGTCGGAAAATCGACCTTGGTTTCGGTCGTAAGTGAAGCCAAGCCCAAGATTGCAAACTATCATTTTACGACCCTTACTCCCGTTCTGGGCGTTGTCCGTATGGGCGAAGGCTCATCCTTCGTTATGGCCGACATACCGGGTCTTATCGAGGGCGCAGGTGAGGGCGTAGGTCTCGGTCACGAGTTTCTCAGGCACGTCGAGCGTTGCAGACTTCTGCTTCACGTCATCGACGTTTCGGGAAGCGAAGGCAGAGATCCTATTGAAGATTTTAATACCATAAATAACGAGCTAAAGGTCTTTAGCGAAGAGCTGAGCGAGCGTCCGCAGATCGTCGTTGGTAATAAATGCGACCTTGCCGAAGAAGAAAAGATCGAAGAACTTAAGGCCTATTTCGAGCAAATTGGATTAGCATTTTTCCCCATAATGGCTCCAATAAACGAGGGCACCGACGAGCTTATAAACTACGTTGCGGCCGAGCTTGCAAAGCTCCCCGAGATAAAGATATACGAGCCCGATCCGATTCCCGTAAGCGAGCTTATACCCGAAACTAACCGCCGTAGCTTTACGCTCGACGTTTTAGATGGCGTTTACGTTATCGATAACGCTCCCTGGCTCCTTAAAATTCTCGAAACCGTCAACCCGGAGGACTACGAATCTCTTCAGTATTTTCAGCGCACTCTGCAGGACAGCGGAATAATCCAGGCCCTCGTTAACGCCGGTGTTCAGGACGGCGATATTGTAAGCGTATACGATATCGAATTCGAGTTTGTTTCGTAGGTGACTCTGATGGATGTAAATTTACTGAGTCCGGGTGCTCTCGCCTTTGTAGGAGACGCCTATTACGGACTTCTTGTTCGCGAAAGGCTTGCCGAAATTAACCGTCCTTCGGGCGAGCTTCATAGCCTCTCGGTAAAACTCGTTAAAGCAGGCGCTCAGGCGGCCGCGTTTAAGCTTATAGAATCCGAGCTTTCCGACAAGGAACTTTCGGTTTATAAAAGGGGAAGAAACGCCCACGTTAATTCTATCCCCAAAAACGCAAGCGTCGGCGAGTATCATAGCGCAACCGGCCTCGAAACCCTGTTTGGATATCTTCATTTATCGGGACGGGACGAAAGGGCAGAGGAGCTTTTTAAAATCATTTGGGAAAAATCCGTGAAAGGTGAGTAAGTTATGGACCTTAAAATCAAAAAGCTGGCAGATAATGCCGTAATTCCTACCTACGGCTCGGAGTATGCCGCAGGCGCAGACCTTTATTCCTGCGAGGGTGAGCTTACCTTTGCTCCGGGAGAAACCAAAATGGTTCATACCGGTCTTGCTATGCAAATTCCCGTAGGCTACGTTGGTCTCGTTTATGCCCGTAGCGGAATTGCCTCAAAAAGAGGCCTTGCTCCCGCTAATAAGGTCGGAGTAGTCGACTCCGATTACCGAGGCGAGATTATGGTCGCTCTTCATAATCATTCGACCGAGCCTCAGAGCATTGTCGCAGGGGAGCGGATTGCTCAGATGGTCATAGCGCCATATCTTACGGTAAATTACGTCGAAACCGACACCCTCGACGAAACCGACCGCGGTACGGGCGGCTTCGGCTCTACCGGTACAAAATAAAGCTTAAAGCTCTGTAGATTTCTACAGAGCTTTTTTATATAATTATCTTATATTCAAGTATCAAAAATTCAACTTCAATCGTTAGCTCGGAAAGACCTTCAAGCTTTTGCTGATCTTCTCTTGAGGTCTTATAATAATACGGAGTCATTAAAAACAAATTCTTGATATCCTCGTTGCTTTTAAGGTCGATAGAGTATTTTAGCTCCTTTGCGCTTAAAAGCTCAAAGCCTTCTTTTTCGGTTTGCGGAGCAGGATTTAGATAAGGGCTGTCGTATACTGCTTTTTTAAGCGAAAACAGATGCCGTTCTAAAGGTACCGCCGTAATATACCTTCCATCGGTGTTCAGTACCCGCGAAAATTCGCTCAGACTTTCGGGGGCGAATATGTTTACGACCGTATCTACAGAATTATCGGGCAGGGGAATAGCGTTAATGCTGGCAACGGCAAACTCGCTGTTTTTACATATTGAAGCGGCCATTTTAAGAGCCTCTTTCGATATGTCTATTCCTAAAGCCTCATTATTTTCGGCAAAGACGGAGGTGTAGTATCCTTCACCGCAGCCCGAATCAAGAACGGTATGTCCTTTTCCGAGAATTTCACAGATCGCGCTACGCAGGGGAGAGTAATATCCCTTATCCAAAAAGCTTCTTCGGGAGTTCAGCATCAGCTTATCGTCACCGTGACGACCCGAGCCGCCTGACATAAGCAGGTTAACGTAGCCTTGCTTGGAAATATCAAAGCAGTGTGATTTTAGGCATTTTAAAGCATTATCCGTTACAAACAGATTGCCGCCACAAATAGGACATATAAATTTAGAGGTTTTAAGAAACATAGCAAAACCCTTTAAAAACACCCCTCATAATAAAGGGGTGAAAATTGTTATTTAAGACTGTGTTCGATAGCCCTTAAAGATACGTCGGATATAACGTGCTCTATTTTGCAGGCGTCGTTTGAAGCCGTTTCACTGTCGACTCCGAGCTTTATGAGAAATTCGGTGATTATCCTGTGTCGGCTCAGTATTTTTGTAGCGGTTTCAAGCCCAACCTCGGTAAGGCTTATAAATCCGTCCTTATCGGTGGTAACGTAGCCGCCGTTTTTAAGAAGACCTAAGGCTCTGCTGACGCTGGGCTTAGAGTAATTCATAAAGTCGCATATATCTATGGCGCGAACGGTAGGCTGCTTTTTTGAGAGAATAAGTATCGTTTCAAGATACATCTCGCCCGATTCTTGTAAATGCATAAAAATCTCCTAAAATATAGTATAATTATTATATCATACTATTCTTTTACTTTCAACCGCTAATTTGCCTACTTGCAAACGAAGCTTTTTAAACTCGAAAAAATTTTTAAAAATTTTCCAAAAAAAGTGTTGACAAATTGGAAGAGGGAGAGTATAATACTGTACGGTTAG
>SFWF01000102.1 GCA_004560045.1 bacterium
CGACTATCGTCGCAAACGAAACTTTTCCGTAGTGGTGGATGAGGGAAACCCTTTACTTCAAATCCGGACGGGATAACATACAATCCATATTTAATTAAACAATATTTATCTTCGCGCAGTGATCAATGGACAGTGAACATAAAAGAGTAACGCCTACGGCGTGAGTAGTGCGACCCGCGAGCAATAAGAGTAAAGGATACCGAGAGAATTGATTAAACGGTTGTAGGGGTCGGCGTCTCGACGACCCGAGGAAAATGAGACGGGGATAAACGGTTATGCTCGGTATACAATATATGATAATATCGTAGGGGAGGGCCTTGTGTCCTCCCGCTGCAAACTTGTTTTTTTATTAAAGAAAAACGGCTTCGGTATCCGTCTGATCACTAACCACTAAATAAAAAATACAGTTCATACGAACTGTATTTTTTAATGCCACTCGGTCTGTAAGCCGGGTTCTGTTATAGACGACCATCTATCTCGACCTATTGTTGCCAATAAGCTCAAGCCGCTTTTCGGAACACATCGGGCAGATGTATTGTCCCACTTAGCGTTGCATCGGATAGGGTTTACAGACAGGAGACGTCTCCGTTCCCGTGGTGAGCTCTTACCTCGCCTTTCCACCCTTACCGCAAAAATGCGGCGGTATATCTCTGTTGCACTCTCCCTAAGGTCACCCTCGGCGGCCGTTAGCCGTTATCCTGCCCTGCGATGCCCGGACTTTCCTCAGATGAAAAAATCACCCGCGGCCGTCCAACCGACTGAGCAATATGTATTTTAGCACATTTATTTTTAAATTACAATAAAATCTTTTATTTCGGTATAAAGGGTGGTATAATATGGGTACCCCTCCAAAACAGAAAAGGAGAATATATATGAAATTTCAGAGTATGCCCTACCTCCGTCCCGACATAGACGGAATCAAAGAAAAGCTTAAGGCTTTGAAAGAAAGAATTGAAAAGGCCGAGTCTGCCTCCGAGGTCGTCGACCTTTATACCGAGGTCTGCGCCGTATCCGAGGAGTATTCGACCCTCGGCTCTCTGGCCTACGTCCGCCACACCATAAACACCGCCGACGAGTTCTACGATGCCGAAAATAATTTCTTCGACGAGATAGGCCCCGACGTTGCCGATGCCTTTCAAAACGTAAATAAAGCTATGCTGGCTTCACCCTTCAGAGCCGAGCTTGACGCCCACTACGGCGAGCTTCTTCTTAAAAACACCGAGATATCGGTTCGTTGCTTTTCTTCCGAAATAATAAGCATGGCCGCCGAGGAAAACAGGCTTCAAAGTGATTATCAGAAGCTTATCGCTTCGGCCAAGGTGGAATGGGAAGGGGAGACCATACCCCTGCCTATGCTCGGAAAATATAAGCAGTCGGCCGACCGCGATATTCGCCGAAAGGCCTTTTTAAAGGACGCCGAATTTTTCGATTCTCACCGCGAGGAGCTGGATACCCTCTACGATAAGCTTATAAAGCTCAGAAATAAGCAGGCCCGAACCCTCGGCTACGAAAACTTCATTCAGATGGGTTACGACCGCCTGGGCCGAAACTGCTACGGACCCGGTGAGGTTGCCGCCTTCCGCAACGAGATAAAAACCCATATCGTCCCCGTGGTCTCCGCCCTTAAGGAGGCGCAGAAAAAGCGTATCGGGGTTCCTGAGCTTCACCTTTACGATAACGACGTTATGTTCAAGGAGGGCAACGTTTCGCCAAAGGGCAGCTCCGACGAGCTGCTTGCCGCCGCTATCGAGATGTATAAGGAAATGAGTCCCGAGACCGCCGAGTTTATCACCTTTATGCAGGAAAACGAGCTTTACGACCTGCTTTCCAAGGAGGGCAAGGCTCCGGGCGGCTACTGTACCGAGTTTGCAGCCTATAGGGCTCCCTTTATTTTCTCCAACTTTAACGGAACCTCGGGAGACGTCGACGTTTTAACCCACGAGGCAGGTCACGCCTTTGCCTACTATGTGGCGGCAAGAAAGGGAATTATCCCCGACTACCTTTCTCCCACCATTGAGGCCTGCGAAATTCATTCTATGTCGATGGAGTTTTTAACCGCCCCCTGGCACGAGCGCTTCTTCGGCGAGGATACGAATAAATATGAATACTACCACGCCGCCGACGCTTTAAACTTTATTCCCTACGGCTGTATGGTGGACGAATTTCAGCATATTATGTACGAAAATGAGAACCTTACCCCCGAGGAACGCAACGGGGTCTGGCTCAAGCTCGAAAAGAAATACCGTCCTCATCTTAAGCTTTCCGACCTGCCCTTCTACGGCAGAGGCGGCGGCTGGCAGCGTCAGCTTCATATATATCTTTATCCCCTTTACTATATCGACTACTGTATGGCGCAGACGGTGGCCTTTCAGTTTTTTGCCGAGTCGCTAAAGGACTGGAAAACCGCCTTTAAAAAGTATCTCGCCTTCGTCGACGGCGCAGGCACCAAAACCTTCGAGGAGCTGGTAAAGGGCGCCGATATGTCCCTGCCTTATGAGGCGGGCTGCCTTAAGGAGACGGCCGAAACCATAACGAATTGGCTTTCAAATTTTGATTTTTAACAGGTCGGATTGTTAAAGATTTAAGTAGGAAAAAAGTATTGACACCGTTTCAATACGACATTATAATGAGGGTGAATTTCAGAGTTTAAGGAGGCAAAAATATGTTGGATAAATTTCCTATTTTAGCTTGGCCCACCGAGGCCGTAAGCGAAAAAATGATAGGTGAAGTAAAACTCTGGAAGGAGCTTGGTCTCACTGCAAATATAATCGGCTCCTGGAACGAGCAAAAACACGATAAAAGTCTTATGCTCCGTCTGCTTGACGAGTGTGAAAAGTATGACATCAAGGTTTTCGTTTCCGATACCCGAACCCTTTGGAACGGCGCCTCCACCGATCCCGACGGATACCGTGCGCGCTTCAGAGCCGCCTATAAGGATTTCGGTAAGCACCCTGCCGTGCTCGGCTTCTACGTTGGCGACGAGCCTTTAAAAAAGCATATCGAGGACGTAATTTCGGCTATGAAAATTCAAAAGGAGGAGGCTCCCGAGCTTACCCCCTTCTTAAATCTGCTTCCCATCTGGTCGGATTCAAATCCCCCATATATGGGCTACGAAACCTTCGATAATTACGTCCGCTATATAAAGGAAAACTACAATGCTCCAATCCTTTCCTACGACCGTTATACTCAGATGTGCGGTACAGAGGTAGGCGACGAGATCTATTTCCACGATATGCGCGTATATAACGATATAAGCAAATCCCTCGGCGTTCCTATGTGGACCTGCCTTTTAGCGGCAGGGCACTGGGAATATAAAGCTCCCGCCGAGGAAGAGGTCCGTTGGCAGTTTAACACCGCCCTCGCAGGAGGCTGTACGGGAATTATCTGGTTCACGGTAAAAGATATTCCCTTCGTAGCCAACTTCCATGGTACCCCCATAGATATGTTCGGTAACCCAACGCCGAGATTCTATAACTTTTCCGTTTTGCATAAGAAATTCCTTGCCTCCACCGCTGACACCTTCAAGGACCTAAAGCTGGACGAGTGCTATCACGTCGGTCATTCCTACGGAGGCTATCCCTTGTTCAAAGAAGGGGACAGCGACCTCGTTTTAGACCTGAAATCTCTTAAGGATACCGATATGATCCTCTCCTTCTTTACCCATAAAAGCGGTGATAAATATGTGGCGGTGATGAATAACTCCAAAACAGTAAACGATCAGAACTTTAACATCACCTTCAACCGCAAAAAGTGTGATCCTTACGAGATAAGAGGAGAAGGAATCGGAAGAAGCGTTTACGCAACCTACCCGAATAAAGACGCTCACAACTTCGATCCCCGAAGGGAAAACAATACCGAGCTCGCCGATCAGGAGCGCTACACCGTAAACCTTTGGGCCTGTGCAGGTCAGATGTATCTCTTTAAGCTTTAATCAAAAGAACCGAAGCTAACGGATCGTACTCTTAAGGACGAAATGCCTAAAAAAGCAAATTTTTGCGGCCTAATGTGTTAAAAAGCCGTGGTACGCGACAGCGTTACCACGGC
>SFWF01000103.1 GCA_004560045.1 bacterium
TGCTGCCGCCATTGCCGCCGCCAAGGCAGACCCCGCTGTTGCCGCCGCTCTGGAGGGCAAGCAGCTGGTGAAGGAAATCTACGTCAAGGGTCGTCTGGTGAACCTGGCGGTAAAGGGCTGATAACCGATCGTTATACAGTTTTCCGCGGTGATCTTAGTATTCCAAGAGGTTCCCACAAGGCCGTAGACGTGACCTACTCCGCTTTCGTCCACAAGGTTGCCGTCAAAAAAGCAGTTGTCAATCGAGATTCCCGCCGACCAGCCGATAAATCCGCCTACCGACGCCGAATCGGCCTTAACAGTTTTTTTGCCGTAAACGGTTACGCTACTATCTATATAACAGTTTGAAACGGTTCCTGCATAATAGCTCGAAAGTGCTCCCGTAAACCGTCCTCCGCTTACAAAAGAAAAGGCGAAATTCAGATTTTTAACGGTAGAAGCGCCTACAGCAGGAATAAGTCCTGCGGTTATATGAAGAGCATCGGCATTATACCAAAGTCCGTATACCGTATGTCCGTTTCCGTCAAAGGAGCCTTTAAATAAAATACTTTTTGTAAAACCGTCATACTTCGTATAATCCGAGCCCGAGCCCGTAAACCAGGAGTTGGGTGAGTATTCGACGCCGATCTCGGTATTACCGTTATTCCAGTTTATCTTTTCAAGGTCGTTAAGAATTATATCGTTTTTAAGCTTATAGTAAGAGCCGCCTCCGCCTGTAGCTACCATATAGGCAAGCTGTCCTGCATTTTCTATAACATAAGCGGTATCGGCGGTTTTTCCGTCGCCCTCGTCGAAATTATCTCCCATTCCGTTCCAGGAAACGTTCGGATTTTCTGCAAAGACCTTAAGTATGGGGTAGTCTTCGGTTGCGACAAAGGCATCGCCCAAAAGCATTTGGTTTCCGCTGTATACAGCGCCCTTCATCTGCTCTGCAGTGAGGACCGAGCCAAGCTTTGAGGCTTCGGTTGCGTATACCTGACCGCAGTTGGGCAGTCCTCTCTTAGTCGCTGCAACTCCCGAGGAATTGTAGCAGTTATATAAAGTGCAATTGTTGATATTGCCGCCGTCATCAGAATAAAAGTCTCCCAAAAGGCCCACGTAGCTGATAGAATCCTCCGAGCCCCTTATAAGGGTTGCGTGAGAATAGCAGTTGCTTATCTGAAACTCGAAGGTTGAAAGACCGAAAAAGGCGCCGGTTTCAAAACCGGTAAGGGTTACGCTGTCGGCAAGGAAACATCCGTCGAGCACAATCACGCCGTCACTATATCCGACAAAGCCTCCGACCGCATATTTATCATTTACGTAGGACGAGGCGATTCCCAAATCGGTCACTACCGCCTTATGACCTGCGGAGACCGAAGGAACAAGTCCGACACCCGCCGTTTCCCAGGACTTTGCGGAGGTGTCGTTATAGTAGAGGCCGTAGACGATATGACCGTCGCCGTCGATATTTATCGAAACGCCGCTGTTTCGTCTGAACCAAGGGTTAAAGGTTTTAAGGGATCCGTCTTCGTTTATTTCATTAAGATATATATCCGAGGACAGACGGAAATAAAGCCCGTTTTTGCCGCAGGTCACCGCCCAGGCAAGCTCGGCTCCGTCGGAAATAATATAAGGGTCGATTTCGCTTCCGCTTCCATCGTCCGGCCGGTTATTATCGGTTCCGTTCCAAACACCTTCGGCCGAAACCGTAACCGTTTCTCCCGCAAAAATGCAGGACATCATAACGGTAATAATAAGCAGAAAAGATACTATCTTTTTAGGCAAGCTAATCATCCTCTCAAACCATAAATACAGTTATAAAAATTATAACAGAAAAAATCACCGAATAAAAGTGACGGTCTGTACAAACTTCGTCATCTTTATTTGGTGATTTTTACTTTATAAAAATCTTAAGGTTATTTCGCCGCTGTTTAAAAGGGTTTTTGTGCCGTCCTCGTTTTGCACTATAAGTCCGCCCGCAGAATCGATGTCAAGGGCCTTGGCAAAATAGGACGTTCCGTTTTTTTCGTAGGAAATATCCCTGCCTAAAACTATTGATCTTTTTTTATACCTATCGATAATATCAGAGGAAATAACGAGCTCCGACAGCAGTTTTTCGGTTATTACCTCGGAGAGTTTTTTTGCGGTTATATTGGGAGAAACGAGTCCGCCGGCAGTATTTTTCAACTCTTCAGGAAACTCGGTTACGTTCAGGTTTACTCCTATTCCGATAATTACGGCATTGGTTTTTCCGCTGTCCTTATCGGTCACGGCTTCACATAATATTCCACAGACCTTTTTTCCGTCAAAGTAAAGGTCGTTTACCCATTTGATGCCTGCGGTTATTCCGATAGCTTCTTCTATCGCTTCGGCTACGGCAACTGCGGCGGCGGTGGTCAAAAGGACGGTATCCTTTTCGGAGGTATTTACGGCAAGGCTCATATAAAGTCCGCCCTCGGAAAAGAAGCTTCGTCCTCTTCGGCCGCGGCCTGCCGTCTGCTTCTCGGCTACGAAAACGACAGGAAGGGTTATCCCCTCACCTATTTTTCGTCGGGCTTCGGAGTTTGTTGAATCGATAGCTTTATAGTAGTAAAAATCAGGATTTTGATTCATAGATCTTTTTAATCCTCTTAATTATAAGCATAGCCAAAAAGAGCTTTACTGCGTCGGGAATTATAAAGGGTAATAGGGTCACCGCGGCCGCAGATAAAATGGTCTCGGAGGGAGCATAAACAAGATACCAGCTTATTCCGCAAAGATAGCAGGCTAAAAGTCCTATGACCAGACTTAAAAGAAGCTGCTTTTTCGCGGTGATACGGTAGATAAGCTTTTGTAGGACGATGAAGACGAGAAAGCCGAAAATATAGCCGCCCGTAGGTCCGAGCAGTACGCCAAAGCCGGCCCTAAAGCCCGCAAAAACGGGCAGTCCTGCGGCACCCAGCAATATATAGGCCAAAACGCAGAGGAATGCGCTTCTGAAGGGCAAAAGCCCCGCTATTAAAAACAGGGCAAATGTCTGAAGCGTAAAGGGTATTGGCGCGGGGACGGTTATAATCGCGCACACCGCAAGAAGCGCCGTAAAAAGAGATGCTAAGGCTATTTCGGATATTCCGCTAAGTTTTTTCATAAAATCACCGAGGGTATTTTAACATAAAGCGCTTATTTAGTCAAGTTATGCCTTCTCGGAAAACAGACTCTCGACAAGCTTCACGGTCTCGGTAAAGCTTTTAGGTATATAGATATGACGGTCGCCTTTGCCGCGGATATTTATATAGAAGCATTCCTCAGAAAATATATCGGTATCGGCTAAGCGCATTTCTGACTTAAAGGTATCGATAATACTCTTTGCAACCTCGGCGGAAATGGGAATGCTCTCGTTTTTTCCGTCCGTAGTAAGAACTATAAGGCCTTTATCGGGAATAATACAGTCGTTATATCTTTGATAAAAGGCGTCGCTGCATAAAAGCTTAAGTACCAAATGAGAGGAGTTTTTCGCAAATATGTCGTGAATCCCGTAGTATCTTTCGACCTTTTTGCCGTTTGTCATCACGTACTCGAAATTAAAGCCTTCGGTATTGTAAATAACGTCGGAGACCTCGTAATATTTTACGAATACTCCCTCCTTATAATTTTCTATGACCGTATTATGAAGCTCGATAAAGGTTTCGATGTCCTCCCGTTCGGTATAGGTGCAGTTGCCGTCAAAAGCAGATATTTCCTTTACGTTTTCGGCCTTCGGAACATACTGAACGTTATAGTAAGAGACGAGGGCGACGGTTATTACGGCAACTACGGTCAGAACTATCGCAACGCCGCCACGTATAAAGGAACTGTAAAGCTTTTTAAAGCCTCGGTTTGCGATAACGCCGAATACTATACTCGAAAGCAGGGAGCCTAAAATAAAGAATATCCAGAAATCAAGCTCCGAGAAGGTATAGGTCGAGCTTGCTATAATTCCGATAAGATAGCCGCCCGCCATAGAAATAACGGTGCTTATAACGGCGGGAACGAACTTAAAGGAATAAGACTCCCCTGCCGTTTCGCTTTTTCTGATATGAAAA
>SFWF01000028.1 GCA_004560045.1 bacterium
CGTAAGCTTTTCTATAGCGAAAACGTTTACAGAGTTTCGGGTAATATGCACGAATTTAAGGAAATTCCGCAGCTTGGCCTCGAATATATCGGAGAGGTCGATACCTATTCTCTTTGCGAGGTACTCGCAGTCGCTAAGCAGAGCCTTGCCATTATAAGCGGCTCCTACGTTCTCGATATCTCTCACATGGGTCTTCTTATCGGACTTTTAGAGAGCGCAGGCCTTTCCTACGAGGTCCGTGACGAGATAACGACCCTTATCGGAACTAAAAACAGTCACGAAATACGCCGCGTTTTAAACACACGCGGAGTTGACGCCGACCTTACCGAAAAGATAGTTACCCTTTCGACCCTTTACGGAAGTATCGATAAAATAATCCCCCTTGCCGAAAAGCTTACCGTAAACGATACTACAAAGGCGGCGGTTGAAGAGCTTAAAGCCGTTTGTCATATCCTTAAAATAAGCGGTCAGGCCGATAATATCAATATCGACTTCTCGGTAGTAAGCGACATAAGCTACTATAACGGAATAACCTTCAGAGGTTATATCGAAAATGTCCCCGGTAGTATTCTTTCGGGCGGACGCTACGATAATCTTCTTAAAAAGCTCGGAAAAAATTCGGGTGCGGTAGGGTTTGCAGTATATATGGACCTGCTTTCCTATCTTGATAGGGACAACGGCCGCTATGATGCCGACGTGCTCCTTATTTATAACGAAAGCACCCCCGCCGAAAAGGTTTTCGAGGCTGCTCAAAAGCTTAGAAACAACGGCGAAAGAGTCTTTGCCTCAACTACCGAGTGCAAAAATATCAAGTATAAGCGTCTTGTAAAAATAGGGGAGGATATATAATGAGTAAAATGATAAATATTGCCCTTCCCAAAGGACGACTCGGCGAAAAGGTTTACGATCTTTTCGAGAAGCTCGGCTACGGTTGCCCCTCGATTCACGAAAACAGCCGTAAGCTGGTTTTCGAGGACGAAGCCAACAACGTCCGCTATTTCTGGGTAAAGCCCAGCGACGTGGCGATCTACGTCGAAACGGGTGTTGCCGACGTGGGAGTTGTCGGAAAAGACATTCTTTTAGAGCAAAATCCCGACGTTTACGAACTGCTCGATCTCGGCTTCGGTAAATGCCGAATGGCTATTGCGGGCAAAAAAGGGGAGCACCTTCCTACCGACCGAACCGTCAAGGTCGCCACCAAATTCCCAAACATCGCAAAAAAGCATTTCGCCTCCAAAAGTCGCGAGATAGATATAATCAAGCTTCACGGCTCTATCGAGCTCGCTCCGATCCTCGGTATGTCCGACGTTATCGTCGATATCGTCGAAACGGGTACCACCCTTAAGGAAAACGACCTCGACGTCTATGAGGATATTGTAAATATAAGCGCCCGATTTATCGCTAATAAAACGGGCTTCCGCTTTAAAACCGAGGAAATCGAGCTTATGAAAAGCAAAATTGAAAAGGAAATCACGAAATGATCAAAATTTATGATGCAAACAAACTTTCTTTAGACGAGATCCTTGCCCGCGAGACCTCTGCTACGGGTGTTGAGGATATCGTTGCGGGAATAATCGGGGACGTAAAGGAAAACGGCGACGCTGCCCTTTATAAATACTGTGAAAAATTCGATAAGGTATCCCTTTCCTCCCTGGAGGTAACCCCCGAAGAGATCGAAGAAGCCTTAAGCCTTGTTGAACCCGAATTTTTAGAAATTTTAAAGGAAGCCGCCGCAAACATCACCGAATATCATAAGAATCAGGTAAGAGACGGCTTCGAAATAAAGAAGGCCGACGGAATAATTCTCGGTCAGAAGGTAATTCCCGTCCGCCGTGCAGGACTCTACGTCCCCGGCGGTACCGCGGCCTATCCCTCGACCGTTTTAATGGACTCTATCCCTGCCAAGATCGCAGGAGTAAAGGAGCTGTGCATAACCACTCCTCCTGCCAAAGACGGAAAGGTAAATCCCGTAATTCTTGCCGCCGCAAGCATAGCAGGTGTCGACCGAATCTTTAAGGTAGGCGGAGCGCAGGCTATTGCCGCCCTTGCCTACGGCACCGAGTCCATCCCCAAGGTCGATAAGATCGTAGGTCCCGGAAACGCCTTTGTTGCCGAGGCTAAGCGTCAGGTCTACGGCCTCGTTTCTATCGATATGATAGCAGGACCCAGCGAAATCTTAGTTATCGCCGACGGTACCTGTAATCCCGAATTCGTAGCCGCCGATCTGCTGTCTCAGGCCGAGCACGATAAGCTTGCTTCTGCCGTCCTCGTTACCGACAGCAAGAAGCTTGCCGAAAATGTAAGAGACGAGCTTGAGCGTCAGGTTGCCCTTCTTCCCCGCGAAGAGATCGCCCGTACCTCTATCGACAATAACGGTAAGATCATTATCGTCGATTCTATCGGGCAGGCGATCGAGATCAGCAACGAGATAGCCCCTGAACATTTGGAGATATGCGTGGACGAGCCCTTTAAGTATCTTGATCTTATAGAGAATGCAGGCTCGATCTTTCTCGGAAAAATGTGCCCCGAGGCTTTGGGCGATTACTTCTCGGGCACCAACCATACCCTTCCCACAAGCGGCACCGCCAAGTTCTCAAGCCCCCTATCGGTAGACGATTTTGTTAAGAAATCCGCCTATAGCTATTATACCCCCGAGGCCCTCGGTAAGGTTGCCGACAAGGTTGCCTTCTTTGCCGAAAAGGAAGGCCTTTCGGCCCACGCAAGAAGTGCTACCGTAAGATTTAAAAAGTAAGAGGTTATTTTTGTGAGTAAGTTTTTAAGCAGTAGGTTTTCCTCCCTCGTACCTTATACCCCGGGTGAGCAGCCTACCGATATGAAATACGTTAAGCTTAATACAAACGAGTCGCCCTTTCCGCCATCGCCGAAGGTTATCGAGGCTATAAACTGCGACGAGCTTAAAAAGCTTAACCTTTATCCCGACCCGACGGGTAAGGCCCTTATAAAGAAGCTTGCCGAAGCCTACTCGGTAGAGGAAGAGAACATCTTTATAAGTAACGGCTCGGACGATATTTTAAATTTTTCCTTTATGGCCTTTTGCGACAAGGATAAGGGAGCCTGTTTCCCCGAGATCAGCTACGGCTTTTACGAGGTCTATGCCGAGCTTTACGGAGTAAACTATAAAAAAGTCCCCCTAAAAGACGATTTCTCGGTTGATCCTGACGACTATTTCAGCGCAGGAAGCACCGTCGTCATCGCCAATCCCAACGCTCCTACGGGCCTGACCCTTACTCCCGACGAGGTTGAGGAAATTCTTAAATCCAACCCCGACGACCTTGTCATAATCGACGAAGCCTATGTCGATTTCGGCGCTGAGTCCTGTGTACCGCTGACGAAAAGGTATAATAACCTTATCGTCGTTATGACCTACTCTAAATCCCGTAGTCTCGCAGGCGGCCGCTTAGGCTTTGCCATAGCTCATAAGGATCTTATTCAGGATCTTAATACCATTAAGTATTCAACCAACCCCTATAACATAAACCGCCTTACCATGCTTGCAGGTGTTGCTTCCTTAGAGGATGCTAAGTACTACCAAAACTGCAATAAAAACACCGCCGAGGTAAGGGAATATACCAAAGCCGAGCTTAAAAAACGCGGCTTTAGTATGACCGACAGTAAGGCAAACTTCATCTTCGTAAAGTCGGATAAAATAGGCGGCGAGGAATACTATCTTGCCCTAAAATCAAAGGGCGTCCTTGTCCGTCATTTTAAAAACGAGAAGATAAAAGAATTTGTTCGAATTACCATTGGCACTAAAGAGCAAATGGATATTCTCCTAAGCAAAACCGACGAAATTCTCAGTGAGGTAAAATAATGAGAACTGCCGAAATCAAAAGGAAAACCAACGAGACCGATATAACCCTAACCCTAAACCTCGACGGTACGGGCAAATGCGAAATAAACTCGGGCAACGGCTTTATGGATCATATGCTGACCCTCTTTTCAAAGCACGGCCGAATGGATCTTACCGTTATTTGTAACGGCGACACCGAGGTTGATTTTCATCACTCTGCCGAGGATATCGGAATCTGTCTCGGAAAGGCCTTTAAGGAGGCCCTCGGCGATATGAAGGGAATTTACCGCTATGCCGATATAATCCTCCCTATGGACGAGACTTTAATTCTTTGCGCTACCGACCTTTTAAACGGTAAGATAGAGGACGAAAACGTGATCCTCTGCGCTACCGATATTTCGGGAAGAAGCTATTTGGGTCTCGACCTTCCCCTTCCTTCAAGCAGGGTAGGCGACTTTGATACCGAGCTTGTGGAGGAGTTTCTTATTGCCTTTGTAAATAACGCAAATATTACTCTTCATATTAAAGAGCTTGCGGGCAAGAATACCCACCACATAATTGAAGGAACCTTTAAGGCGCTGGGCAGGACCCTCGCCAAAGCGGTTAAAATAAACCCCGAAACCTCGGGCGAAATTCCCTCCACCAAAGGAGTTCTCTGATGATTGCAATAATTGACTACGGAGTGGGCAACCTGTTTAGCCTCTCCTCATCCTTTAAAAGCATCGGGGCAGACACCGTAGTTACGGGCGACCCCGAGGTGATAAGAAAAGCCGAAAAGCTTATTCTTCCGGGTGTCGGAGCCTTCCGCGATGCCGCCGAGAAGCTAAGAGCAAACGGTCTCGATAAGCTTATAATCGAGGAGACCGCAAAGGGTAAGCCCCTGCTTGGAATCTGCCTGGGTATGCAGATGCTTTTTGAAAAAAGCTTCGAATACGGAGAGTATGAAGGCCTTGGTCTGATACCCGGCTCGGTAGTACCTATGAAGGGGGTTGTTCCTGACGATTTAAAGGTTCCACATATCGGATGGAACGGACTTATCTTCCCCGAAAATAAACCGAAAAGCAAAATATTTAAGTATTTAAACGAGGGTGATCATATGTATTTTGTTCACTCCTACTATGCCGCTGACTGCGACGATTTCGTTTCCTCAAAAACAGAGTACGGTGCTCTGCTTACCGCCTCGGCCGAGAAGGATAACGTCTTTGGTGTTCAGTTTCATCCCGAAAAAAGCGGTGAAAAGGGACTTTCAATACTTAAAGCGTTTTGTGAACTGTAAAGGATAAATTTTATGAACGTGTTTCCCGCAATAGACCTTTTTGAGGGCAAGGCCGTCCGCCTCTTTAAGGGTGATTATGATCAGATGACGGTATATAGCGAAAATCCCGAAAAGGTTGCGCTTTATTTTAAAGAATGCGGTGCCGAGTATATTCACCTTGTAGACTTAGAGGGTGCGAAATCGGGCGAAACTCCGAACTTCGAAACGGTTAAAAAAATAATTGAGGTTTCGGGCCTTAAGGCCGAGATAGGCGGAGGAATCCGAAGCGAGGCCGTAATCGAAAAATACATAAGTGCAGGGGCCTACCGCGTAATTTTAGGCACCGCCGCCGCAACCGATCCCGAATTTTTGGAAAAAGTCGCAAAAAAATACGGCGAGAAAATAGCCGTCGGATGCGACCTTAAGGACGGCTACGTCGCAACAAAGGGCTGGACCAATATCACGAATGAAACGGGCGAGGAATTCTTCGCACGGGTAGAAATGCTCGGAATAAAAACCGTGATCTGTACCGACATAAGCCGCGACGGCGCCATGAAGGGTACCAATTTAGAGCTTTATAAAAAGCTTTCCGAAAAATTCAGTATCGATATAATTGCGTCGGGCGGCGTTACCGATATGACCGACGTAGAAAAGCTTACTGAAATGAACATCTACGGCGCGATCCTCGGAAAGGCCATCTATACGGGCAATATCAACCTTAAAACTGCAATAAAGGCGGCAACAAAATGATAACTAAACGAATAATTCCCTGCCTCGACGTTAAGGACGGCAGGGTAGTCAAGGGAGTAAATTTCTTAGGCCTTGCCGATGTTTCCTCCCCCGTAAAGCTTGCTCAGTTTTATAGCGAAAACGGCGCAGACGAGCTTGTTTTCTATGATATTACCGCATCAAGCGACGGACGAAAGCTTTTTACCGAAATACTGACCGAGGTCGCTTCTAAAATCTTCATCCCCCTTACCGTAGGCGGCGGTATAAACACCGTCGACGATTTCGACCGCGTGCTGAAATGCGGCGCCGATAAGGTAAGCGTTAATTCGGGAGCCATTAAAAACCCCGACCTTATTTCCGAGGCGGCTAAAAAATACGGCGACCAATGCGTCGTCCTTTCGGCAGATATAAAGCGTGTCGACGGGAAATTTACCCTTTTCGCCAAGGGCGGCCGTGAAAACACGGGAATCGACGCTATCGAGTGGGTAAAGCGCGGTGCAGCAGGCGGAGCAGGGGAGATAGTCGTAAACTCCATCGATACCGACGGAGTTAAAAACGGCTTCGACCTCGAGATGCTTGAAGCGGTCTGTAACGCGGTAAACGTTCCCGTTATCGCTTCGGGAGGAGCAGGCGGCATAGACCACTTTAAAACCCTGTTTCACGCCCTTCCCAAGGTCGACGCAGGCCTTGCCGCATCAATTTTTCATTTCGGTGAGGTAAGCATAAAAGACCTCAAAAATGAACTTCACAACGACGGAATCAATGTAAGGAGATAATTATGTTAGATATAAATACGCTTAAATTCGACGAAAAGGGTCTTATCCCCGCCATAGTTGTAGACGCAACAAGCAAAAAGGTTTTAACCCTTGCCTATATGAACAAAGAAAGCTTGGAAATTTCCATTAAAGAGCAGAAGACCTGCTTCTTCTCCCGCTCTCGTCAGGAGCTTTGGAGAAAAGGGGAGACCTCCGGTAATTTTCAGCACATCGTAAGCATTACCGCCGACTGTGACCGTGACGCCCTGACCGTCCTCGTAAATAAGGAGGGTCCCGCCTGCCATACGGGTACCGATTCCTGCTTTAACGATACGGTTTTCGAAAGCGACGAGAATCACGCCTTTTCCATAGAGGGACTTTACGACCTGCTGGTAGGCCGTAAGACCGATAAGCCCGAAGGCTCTTATACTACCTACCTTTTTGAAAAGGGAATCGATAAGATACTTAAAAAGGTTGGAGAGGAGTGCACCGAGGTCATTATCGCGGGAAAAGCCGACGATAAGGCCGAGACGGTCTACGAAATAGCCGACCTCGCCTACCACGTAATGGTGCTTATGGTCGAAATGGGTATTTCGGTGGACGATATCAAAAAGGAGCTTGCCTCCCGTCATATAATCGACCACAAGGTCAAGCAGGAGAAAATGACAAAATGATAATAGGTGACTATCATACACACTGTACTTATTGCGACGGGGATAATACCCCCGAGGAAATGCTCCTTACGGCCATAGATAAAGGCCTTAAATATTACGGCTTTTCTTCCCATTCACATCTGTCCTACGATGAAGACTGGAATATGAGCCTCGATTCGCAGAAGCAGTACGTGTCAGATATACTTTCTCTTAAAAATAAGTATAAGGACAAAATAACCGTCCTTCTCGGAACCGAATACGACCTTTTAAGCGATAACGACCTTACCCCCTTCGAATACGTTATCGGCTCTTGCCACAGTATAATAAAGGACGGAAACTATATTTCGGTTGACCATAGCGAAAAGACCTTCGTAGAATGCACCGAAAAATTCTACGGCGGCGACTGCTACGAGTTTGTAAGAGCCTATTACTCTCTTATGGCCTCTGCCGCCGAGCGAAAGGAATTTACCTTCTACGGTCATTTCGACCTTATTACAAAGTATAATAAAAACGGGAAATTCTTCGACGACACCTCTTCGGATTATTTAGACCCTATGTATAAGGCCCTCGAAACGCTGGCCAAAAGCGGTAAACCCTTCGAGCTTAATACCGCCGCAACCTACCGTCATAGCGATACCGAGCCGACGAAAAGCGCGGTCAAGTGGTTGTCGGCCTTAAGTGAGCTTGGCGGAAGCATTATTATCAACAGCGACTCACACCAAGCCCACCGAATCGGCTTTAATTTCGAATCGGCCGAGCGTCTGGCGGCCTCTTGCGGCTTTAAGACCCGACTTATTCTTACCCCCTCGGGTTTTGAAGAAATTCGCTTATAAAAACCTTGACAAGGATAAATATCTGATGTAAAATTAAAGTACAGAGTTTTGGAGATGTACAAACCCAAGGGACTATTGGGCTTTGTGCATCTTTTTTATTTTTAGGAGGTAAAAAATGCAAAAAGAAATGCTTCTCGACCGCCTTGCCGAAAGTCCGGTAATAGCCGCAATTCAGGAAAGCGGCTGGAACGACGCAATTGCTTCCCCCGCGAAAATAATCTTTTGCCTTAAGGCCAACCTTTTAACCGTTAAGGAGCATATCGAAAAGGCTCACGAAAACGGAAAGACCGTTTTTATTCATATCGATCTCTCCGACGGAATCGGTAAGGATAAGATAGGAGTAGAGTTCCTCGCCAAATGCGGTGTCGACGGAATAATATCTACCCGCGGCAATATGGTCCGTCTTGCAAAGGATATGGGGCTTTTAACGGTGCAGCGCTTCTTTGCCCTCGATTCGCAGGGCGTTTCGGGTATATCCGAGCTTGCCTCTGCCTCCACTCCCGACTTTATCGAAATAATGCCGGGTATTGCCGATAAGATCATAAGCCGTTTTGCCAGCGCCGCTATCCCCGTTATCGCAGGCGGCCTTATAGATACGAAGATCGAAGTGACGAACGCTCTTTCTAAGGGAGCCGTCGCCGTTTCTACCGGCAAAAAAGAGCTTTGGTATATTTAAGTTTTACATAAAGAGGCGAAAATCAAAATGACCTACGACGTACTCATTGCAGGAGCCGGAGTAATTGGCGGAATGGTAGCAAGAGAGCTTTCAAAGTATAAGCTTTCGGTCTGCCTTATCGAGAAAGAAAACGACGTTGCCATGGGCGCCTCCAAGGCGAACTCGGGTATAATTCACGGCGGCTTCGACCCCGAACCCGATACCTTAAAGGCGAGGCTTAACGTAAGCGGTGTCGATATGCTATACGAGGCCGCAAAGGAGCTGAACGTTCCCTTTAAGAATAACGGCTCGCTCGTTTGTGCCTTCGGTGCCGATGAGGAGCCTGCCATTCATAAGCTTTTCGAGCGCGGTATTAAAAACGGCGTTAAAAATATGAAGCTCCTGTCGGGTGAAGAGGCAAGAAAAGAAGAGCCCCGTCTGTCTGAAGCTTGTACCCTTGCCCTCCTTATCCCTACCGCGGGAATCATCTGCCCCTATCAGCTTACCGTTGCCGCTATCGGTAACGCTATGGATAACGGGGTCGAGCTTAAAACAAATTTCGAAATTTCAAAAATAGAGCGCGGCGAAGCCTTTACCCTTACCTCAAAGAAGGGAGAGACCTTAAAGGGTAAATACCTTATAAACTGTGCAGGTGGCTATTCCGATAAGGTTGCCGAAATGGCAGGGGACTGCGACTTTACCATAATCCCCCGTGCAGGCGAATACCTCCTTATCGATAAGACCGAGGGCGAAACGGTTACTCATACTATTTTCCAGGTGCCCTCTAAGGAAGGAAAGGGAATACTCGTTACTCCTACCGCCGACGGAAACCTCCTTACGGGTCCTACCGCAGGTGTTGTCGAAAGCCCCGAGCATACCGAAATTACTCAGAAGGGTATCGATACCGTCTTAAAGCTTGCCTCAAAAAGCGTTCCCGACATAAACTTCCGTCAGGTCATAACCTCCTTCTCGGGAGTCCGCTCCTCCGATAAAAATGACGATTTTATAATCGAAGCCTCAAAGAAGGTAGAAGGCCTTGTAAACGTTGCCGCTATCGATTCTCCCGGCATTTCCTCCTGCGTTGCGATCGCTCGCTGCGTTGTAGAAATAATGGGCGATATAGGCGCCGAGCTTACTGCTAAGAATAGCTGGGACGGAAAACGCGAAAACACTCACGCCTTTTGCGAAATGTCCGATGAGGAAAAGGACGCCTATATTAAGAAAAACCCTGCCTACGGCAAAATTATCTGCCGCTGTGAGACAATAACCGAGGGTGAGATACTCGACGCTATCCGCCGTAACCCCAAGGCTCCCGATATGGACGGAGTCAAGCGCAGAACAAGAGCGGGAATGGGCCGTTGTCAGGGAGGCTTCTGCTCTCCCTACGTTATGAAGCTTATTGCCAAGGAGCAGGGAATACCTATGGAGCAGGTAACCAAAAAGGGCGAAGGCTCCTATATCGTCACAGGAAAGATTTAGGAGAAAAGTCCAATGATAGAACATGATATAGTAATAATCGGAGGCGGCCCCGCAGGAATGGCCGCCGCTGTAGCCGCTTTTGACGCAGGAATAAAAGATACCGTTATCCTCGACCGTGAGGATACCTTAGGCGGAATTCTTCGTCAGTGTATTCATAACGGCTTCGGACTTCATAAGCTCGGTAAAGAGTTGACGGGCCCCGAGTATGCTGCCGTTTACGCAAAAAAGGTAGAAGAAAGAGGTATAAAGGTCTATACCGAAACAATGGTTACCGATCTGTCGGCCGATAAGATTGTTACCGCCTCAAGCCGTGAAGGCATTTTAAAGATAAAAGCCAAGGCCGTAATTCTCGCTATGGGATGCCGTGAGCGTAGCCGCGGAGCCCTTAATATCTGCGGAACCCGTCCTGCGGGAATCTTCAGCGCAGGTACCGCTCAGAAGCTTATAAACTGCGAGGGCTACGGAGTAGGTAAAAGGGTCGTGATCTTAGGCTCGGGCGATATCGGTCTTATTATGGCCCGCCGTATGTCCTTAGAGGGGGCAAAGGTCGAGGCCGTATGCGAAATAATGCCCTATTCGGGAGGCCTTACCCGTAATATCGTTCAGTGCCTTGAGGATTTCGGTATCCCCCTTTATCTCAGCACTACCGTTGCCGAGATTCACGGAAATCGACGTCTTGAGGGTGTTACCATTGCCGAGGTAGGCCCCGACAGAAGAACCATCGAGGAAACCAAACGCTTTATACCCTGCGATACTCTGCTTCTGTCTGTCGGTCTCATCCCCGAAAACGAGCTTACCCGAAGTGCAGGCATTCCCATCGTCCCCGTTACAAACGGCGCTATCGTCGACGAAAACCGTCAGACCGCTATCCCCGGTATATTTGCCTGCGGAAACGTGCTTCAGGTTCACGACCTTGTAGACTACGTTTCCGACGAGGCCGAGATCGCAGGTCTCGGTGCCGCAGAATACCTTCAGGATAAACTTAGTGATGCCAAAACTATCGACACTAAGGCCGGATTCGGTGTCCGTTACGTCCTGCCGCAGAAGGTAAGCATCGACCCCGCTAAGGATACCTCTCTGTTCCTTCGTGTTTCAGCCCCCTACGGAAAGGTTCGCTTTACCGTAAGCTCGGGAGACGAGGTCCTCGCTACCGCCGTAAGACTTAAGGCAGTACCCGGCGAAATGGAAAAGATAAATATTCCTGCCGATAAGCTTGCCGCCGCGACGGATACCGTCACCGTATCACTGGAGGAACTGTAATGACAAAAAATCTTATCTGTATTATATGTCCGAGAGGCTGTGCCCTTACGGCCGAAATAAACGGTGATGAGGTAAAGGTATCGGGTCAGGGCTGTATAAGAGGCGAAAAGTACGCTATCGACGAATGTACAAATCCCGTTCGTACCGTAACCTCGATAATAAGGGTCTCAAACCGCGAGGACACTATGGTCTCCTGCAAAACCGAAAATCCCATCCCAAAGGATAAAATTTTCGAAACTATGGAGATTATCCGAAAAACTAACGTAAACGCTCCTGTTGCAATTGGTGACGTTTTGTGCGATAATGTATTCGGCACTAAGGTCATTGCAACTAAGGAGATAAAATAATGGATGTTAAAAAATTTAAAGATATAAATCTCTACCTTTTCGATATGGACGGTACCCTTTATCTGGGTAACCGTCTGTACGATTTTACGAAGGAGCTTCTTTCTACAATTAAGTCGACGGGTCGCCGCTATATGTTTATGACCAACAATTCCTCTAAAAGCGTCGCCGACTATATTAAAAAGCTCGAAAAGCTCGGCATTCCTGCCGAAAGAGAGGATTTTATCACCTCCTCTCAGGCAACGGCCTACTATCTTAAAAAGCATTATCCGAATCATAAGCTCTACGTCTGCGGAACGAAGTCTCTCGTAAAAGAGCTTGAAACCGAAGGCTTTTACGTCACCGACAATCTCGACGAGGTCGAATGTATCGTCCTCGGTAACGACCAGGAGCTTACCTTTAAAAAGCTTGAGGATATCTGTCGAATCCTTCTTGCCCGCGATGTTCCCTATATCGCCACCAACCCCGACTACGTCTGTCCTACCGAGTTTGGAAGCGTTCCCGACTGCGGAAGCTTTATCGATATGCTTTATAACAGTGTTAAAAAGCGTCCCGTCGTTATCGGAAAGCCCGAGCCCCTTATGCCCCTTCTCGCTATGGAGCGAACGGGATATAAAAAGGAGGAGACCGCCGTTATCGGCGATCGCCTCTATACCGACGTTAAAAGCGGTGTAAACGCAGGGGCTGTAAGTGTCCTCGTCCTTTCGGGCGAAGCTACACTTGACGACCTTTTGGATTCCGACGTGACCCCCGATATTATTCTCGACGACTGCGGCGCTATAATAGAGCAGATAAAGGAGTAAAAAAGTAAGATATTTTGCCTTTTATCTTCCGAAAGCCGCCTCTATTCCGACTGCCACGGAAATCTTTATAAATTAGAGCTGTAAAAAACGCTATGCACCAACGATGCATAGCGTTTTTTTGTGCGTTAACCGAATACGATCAGATCAATGGCAAGATCGATAAGGCAAATCTGTTTTGTTTCATATAAAGTCTCATTTGTTTTCTCCTAATCAAACTGTGCGTTGTAAAGTGCCTTATAATAACTGTCGTAGCTCATAAGGGTATTGTGGTTGCCCTGCTCAACGATATCTCCGTCCTTAACGACCAAAATATTATCGGCGTTTTGTATGGTCGAAAGACGGTGGGCAATAACGAAGCAGGTCTTATCCTTCATAAGATTTCGCATTGCGCTCTGTATGAGCTTTTCGGTACGGGAGTCGACGTTGGAGGTCGCCTCGTCGAGAATTAGCATCTGCGCCTTTGAAAGCATGGCTCTGGCAATGGTGAGTAGCTGCTTCTGACCCTTCGATATGGTAGTTCCGTCGTCGGAAAGTATGGTGTCGTAGCCCTCGGGAAGCTTTTCAATAAAGGAATGGATATGTGCCGCCTTGGCCGCCGCAATTATTTCCTCGTCAGTAGCGTCGGTTCGGCTGTAGGCAATATTATCCCTAACCGTGCCGTGGAACAGCCAGGTGTCCTGAAGCACCATACTGTATGCCCCGCGAAGAGAAGCTCTGCTTATGTCCTTTATCGGATGTCCGTCGATAAGGATCTCGCCCGAATCGATGTCGTAAAAACGCATAAGAAGGTTTATAATGGTCGTCTTACCTGCGCCCGTAGGACCTACTATGGCAACTACGCTTCCCGGGTCGGCTTTAAACGAAAGATCGTGTATAATGGTTCGTTCCTTATCATATCCGAAGCTTACATTTTTAAGCTCGACGAGGCCGTCAATATCGGTGAGCTCTACCGCATTTTCGCTGTCCTTCGGCTCGGGCTCCTCGTCAATAAGTCTGAAAACTCGCTCGGCCGCCGTGGTAGCCGACTGAAGCTCGCTTATAATGTTGGCAAATTCGTTGATAGGTCCCGAAAAACGTCTCGAATAAAGAACGAAGGAGGAAATATCTCCGAGCAGGATCTTACCCCCGAAGAAAAGCAGGGCTCCAAGCACGCTTACAAGAGCAAGTGAGAGGTTGTTTATAAGATTCATACTCGGTCCCATAAAGGAGCCATAATAGTCTGCCTTAAAATAACTTTGAACCGCCTTTTCATTGTGCTCGTCAAATCTTGCGCACATCTCTTCCTCTCGGTTATAGGCCTTGACCGTCTTTTGTCCCGAAAGAATTTCCTCAACGTAGCCGTTAAGCTCTCCGAGCTTTTCGTTTCGGTCTCTGAAGAGGGGACGGACCCTCTTGCTCATATATCCCGTAAACAGAAAGGAAAGGGGAATGGTAATAATAAATACCGATACGAGTGCAGGGGATATTACAATCATCATTATAAGACTGCCCAGAACCGTTATTACCGAGGAGCATATCTGAACGAAATCGGTAGAAAGGGAGGTGTTTACCGTATCGATATCGTAGGAGATTCGGTTTATAAGGTCGCCTATCTGATGCTTGTCGAAAAAGCCGACGGGAAGCCTTGTAAAATGATCGAAAAGATCCTTTCGCATAGCCATTGCAACCTTACGGCCAAGCCTTATCATAATTATATTCAGCACAAACGAAAAGCCCGCACTTACAAGATAGAATATAAGCATCAGTATACAGTAAAGCGATACAGCGGTGAAATCAACCTTGTCTTTTCCGACGATGGCGTTTATGGCGTTGCCCGAAAGCTTGGGGCCGACAAGGGCTAAAAGATTTCCCGTAATTGCGAGGAAGGTCGCGAGTATAAGGGTGCCCTTAAAGCGATAGAGGTATTTCCAAAGTCTTTTTAAAACGGCCTTCTGACGCTTTAAGGATACGGGCTCCTTTTCGCCTGCAGGCATTTTTCCGATCTTAACGGGTGCTGCCATTATACTCCGCCTCCCATCTGTGTTTCGGCTATCTCGCGATACATTTCGCATTCCCTCATAAGGGTCTCGTGATCACCGCAGGCAACCGTTTCCCCGTTATCAAGAAGAAGTATCACGTCGCTGTTCATAACCGACGATACCCTCTGTGCTACGATGACCGTAGTAGGCGAGGGGTCAATATTTCCAATAGCCGATCTGAGTGCCGAATCGGTTTTATAATCGAGGGCAGAGGAGGCGTCGTCAAGAATAAGTATTTCGGGGTTCCCCGCAAGAGCACGGGCGACGAGAAGTCTCTGCCTCTGACCTCCCGAAAGGTTATGACCCGACATATCGAGCTGATAATCGAGGCCTCTCTCATTTACGAAATCTCCTGCCTGGGCTCTAATAATCGCCTCGTTAATTTCTTCGGTGGTTACCTCGCGCTCAAAGCGCAGGTTGTCCTCAACCGTGCCCGCATACAGAAAATCGTTCTGCATGGCGATTCCGAATCGGCTCCTAAGCTCCTTGGAGCTCATTTTTCTTATGTCCTTGCCGTCGATATAAATGCTTCCGCTTTGCGGGTCGTAAAACCGCATAAGAAGCTTTATAAGGGTGGTCTTTCCGGAGCCCGTAGCTCCGATTATACCAAGGGTACCGCCCTTTTTAAGACTTAACGAAATATTATGCAGGTTATCCTTGACCCCGTTATAGGAAAAGCATACCTTGTCGAAAACGATCTTATTATCGGTATCTATATCTTCGCTGGGAGCGGCGCCCAAGAATATTTCCTGCTCGTCCTTTTCGTCTAACACCTCGGCGATTCGGTTCATGCTGGCAATTCCCTTTGAACACATAACGAAGAGTCTCGTTACCGCCATCATCGCGTTAAGGATAATGGTGAAATAGCTCATAAAGGCGATTATTTTTCCAACTTCCGAAAGTCCTGCATCTACCCGTATTGCGCCTACGAAAACGACCGCAACAAGACCTGCGTTTAAAAGGATCTGCATAACGGGGCTGGTAATTCCCATAATAATTGCGGCCGACATATCGTTTTTGCCGACCTCTTCGTTGCTTTCCTCAAAGCGTGCTTTTTCAAAATCGGTCTTGGAAAGTGCCTTTATGACCCTGACTCCGACGATGTTTTCGCGAACGATCCTAACCATTTTGTCGGTGCTCGACTGAACCTTGTCGTAAAGGGGAATACCTTTTTTGGAAACGAAGTATACGACGAAGCCGATTATCGGCAGCGCGCAAAGAAGCACGCAGGTAAGCACGGGCTCCATGGAAAAGGTCATTATAACTCCGCCGATAAGAAGAATAGGGGCGCGGATGCCCATTCTCTGCATCATTCCGACCATTCGGTGAATATTATAGGTATCTCCTGTAAGGCGCATTTCTAAGGTAGGAATAGAAAAATCGTTTATCTGCTTTTCCGAAAGGTTGATGGTCTTTCTGAAAAGATCCGAACGCATCTGCTTTACCGCGTCGCGGGTGGTAGAAGCGGCAATTCGGTTGGCGACGATATTTCCTATCCAGGCAACCGCGGCGCAGATTATCATAACTCCACCCCAGATAAATATCGTCCGTATTTCGCCGCTATTTTTAGCTTCGGGAACGACGTTATCGAGAAGATGCGCGAGAATGTAGGGGAGGAAGAGGTCCATTATCGAGCCGATAAACTTGATTATGGTACCGACCGTCATCATTCCCGCAACCGGCTTTAAATAGTAAAACAGCTTTTTCACAGATATTCTCCACATTTTTTATAGAATTAAATTTTCATTGTAAAAACCACAGAATTTTACACTTAATTATATTATAATATACTCAGCAAATCAAGATAGGTTTTATAATATCATAAAAAAGATTGAATTTGCAGGATACCGGTGTTATAATAACATAAAATAACTCTAAGAGGTAAAAAACCTATGAATATTACAGATAGTATTAAATACGTGGGCGTCAACGACCACGGTATCGATCTCTTCGAGGGTCAGTATATCGTTCCGAACGGAATGGCTTATAATTCTTATCTTATCGAGGATGAAAAAATCGCCGTTATGGATTCGGTGGATGCCGCCTTTGGAAACGCCTGGCTCGATAATATCGAAAAAGCGCTTAAGGGTAAAAAACCCGATTATCTGATCGTTCAGCACATGGAGCCCGATCACTCGGCTAATATAACTACCTTCGCCGATACTTATCCCGATGCGGTAATCGTATCCTCCGATAAAGCCTTCAAAATGATGCAAAACTTTTTCGGAACCGACTTTGCCGACAGAAGAATCGTTGTAGGCGACGGCGATACCCTTTCGCTCGGCGGACGCGAGCTTACCTTCGTAACCGCTCCAATGGTTCATTGGCCCGAGGTTATCGTCACCTATGACGGTACCGACAAGGTCCTCTTCTCGGCCGATGCCTTCGGAAAATTCGGCGCATTGGACGTAGATGAGGATTGGGCCTGCGAAGCCCGCCGCTACTATATGGGTATCGTCGGTAAATACGGTATGCAGGTGCAGACTCTCTTTAAAAAGACAAAAGATCTCGACATAAATATTATATGCCCCCTTCACGGACCTGTGCTCAGTGATGATCTCGGCTACTATATAAGCCTTTATAATGCTTGGTCGAGCTACGAGCCCGAGGAAAAGGGAATTACTATTGCATATACCTCGGTTTACGGGAATACTAAAAAGGCTGTAGAATACCTTGCCGAAAAGCTCGAAAAGGCAGGCGCTAAGGTAGCACTCAGCGATCTTGCCCGATCGGATATGGCCGAGGTAGTGGAGGATGCCTTCCGTTACGACCGTTTGGTGCTTGCAACAACTACCTATAACGCCGATATATTCCCCTTTATGAAGGAATTTATAAATCATCTGACCGAGCGCAATTTTCAAAACAGAACGGTTGCCCTTATCGAAAACGGAAGCTGGGCTCCGACCGCTGCAAAGGTTATGAGGGGTATGCTCGAAGGCTCTAAAAATCTTACCTTTACCGAGAATACCGTAAAGATAATGTCGGCTGTAAACGACCAAACTAAAGCTCAGCTCGACGCTCTTGCCGCCGAGATTTTGGGAAACACTACTGATTCTGACGGAGGTGAAAATTAAATGAAATACGTATGTGACGCATGCGGATGGGTATACGACGAGGCTTTGGGCGATCCCGATAACGGAATTGCTCCCGGAACCAAGTTTGAAGACCTTCCCGACGATTTTGCCTGCCCCTTATGCGGAGTTGGCAAGGATATGTTCTCGGCCGA
>SFWF01000104.1 GCA_004560045.1 bacterium
TATCTTGATAACAGCGCAACCACAAAGCCCTGTGAGGAAGCGATTGCGTTAATGAATAAAGCCCTGACCGACAATTGGGGCAACCCGTCGTCTCTCCATACAATAGGCATAAACGCAGAGGATGTGGTTATTTCCTGTAGGGAGGTCTGCGCAAAAGCGATCGGATCGAGAAGCGACGAGATATATTTTACTTCGGGCGGAACCGAAGCCAACAACCTCGCCATAAACGGGGCTATACTCGCAAAAGCAAAACGCGGTAACCGAATTATAACCACCTCGATCGAGCATCCTTCGGTTGCGGAAGCCGTTAAGCGCTTTGAAGAAAAGGGCTTTGAGGTTATTTATCTTGAACCTGATAGTAACGGACGAATTTCGGTCGACGCTTTTCGCGCCGCACTAAACGACAAAACCATTTTTGTCAGCATAATGCTTGTCAATAATGAAACCGGCGCAATTCAGCCGATCAAAGAGATTTCTAAAATTATAAAAAGCTCGGGCCTTTCCCCTATCCTTCACTGTGACGCGGTACAAGCCTTCGGAAAGCTGCCTATCAAGGTTTCCGAGCTTGGAGTTGATATTCTTACCTTCAGCGGTCATAAGATCCACGCTCCAAAAGGCATAGGCGTTTTATACAAAAAGAAAAACCTGCACATTCTACCGCTAACCTTTGGCGGCGGTCAGCAGGACGGTCTAAGACCGGGCACCGAACCCGTTCCGCTTATTGCGGCGCTTGAGGGTGCCGTTAAAGCTCTTCCCGATCCGTTTAAAAAGCTTCCCGAAATTACGGAGCTTAGAAACTATGCAAGACAAAAGCTTACCGACACAAAGGTTGTCAGGATCAACTCTCCCGAGGACGCTTTGCCCTACGTACTGAACGTTTCGGTACCCGGCTGGCGCTCGGAAACCCTACTTCATTTTCTCGACAGTAAAGGAATTTTCGTTTCCAGCGGAAGCGCTTGCGCTAAAGGCGGGATAAGCCCCACCCTCAGCGCAATGAAGCTCGACCGCAAACTGATCGACAGCGCTCTGAGAATAAGCTTCTCGAGATACAATACCTTTTCCGACGTCGACAAGCTTTGTGAAGCTATAGCTGAAGCAACTACTAAACTGAAAAGAGCATAACTATGAAAGAAATTATTCTTATTAAAAACGGCGAGCTTGCCCTTAAAGGTCTTAATCGCAGCGTTTTTGAGGACACCTTGATAAAAAATATTAAAATTGCCCTTAAAGATCTTGGCGATTACACGGTCAGAAAGGCACAGTCGACCATATATATCGAACCGGAAAACGACGATTTCGATTTTGACGGTGCTTTAACCGCGGTCTCTAAGGTTTTCGGAATTGCGGCCTTTTCGAGAGCAAGAGTTTGCGAAAAGAATATGGACGATATTTTATCGGCCGCTCCCGAATATCTTGAGGAAACCCTCAAAAGCATAAAAACCTTCAAGGTCGAAGCCAAACGCGCCGATAAGCGCTTCCCCTTCACCTCACCCGAGATCAGCGCCGCTGTCGGCGGAGCAATTCTTTCGAAATTCCCCCATCTGAAGGTCGACGTTCATAAGCCTGACGAAATAATTACCGTAGAGGTAAGAGATTACGCGGCCTATATCAGAGCGGGTCAGCTTCACGGAGCAGGCGGACTTCCCGTCGGCACCGCAGGAAAAGCGGCCATACTTATCTCAGGCGGAATAGACAGTCCCGTAGCCGCCTGGACTATGGCCAAACGAGGCTTAAAGCTCGATGCGATTCATTTCGCAAGCCCCCCATATACGAGTCCCCGAGCAGAGCAAAAGGTTAAGACGCTTCTTTCAAAGGTTTCTGAATACTGTGGAACCATAAAGCTTGCGATCGTTCCCTTTACCGAAATTCAGGAAAAGATCGCCGCCGAATGTCCCGAAGAGTATTTCACCCTTATTATGAGACGAATGATGATGCGAATAGCCGAAAGGATCGCCGTCTATCATAAATGCGGAGCCCTTATTACCGGCGAAAGTCTTGGTCAGGTCGCAAGTCAGACCCTTCCTGCCATCGGCGTTACCGATGCGGTAGCCGACATTCCGATTTTAAGACCTTTAATAGGAAGTGACAAGGAAGAAATTATAAAAATATCAAGAAAAATCGATACCTTTGAAACATCTTGTCTTCCCTACGAGGACTGCTGTACGGTATTTACTCCTAAGCATCCTAAAACAAGACCCACCGTCCCGCTTTGTGAACAAGCAGAAGCCAAGCTTAAGGTTGACGAGCTTGTTAAACGGGCAATCGAAAACACCGAATTCACTTTTATCGACTAACAACGGAGGAAACCTATGAACGTTGAACTGATATGCGTCGGAAGCGAGTTGCTTTCGGGCGACGTTGTCAACACAAACGCTTCTTACATTTCTAAGAAACTCAGAGAGCTCGGACACGAGTCTTTTCGTCAGTTTACGGTAGATGATAACAAATACCGTCTTGTCGAAATTATAAACGATTCTCTCAGACGCTGTGACGTGCTTATTCTTACGGGCGGCCTCGGACCCACCGCAGACGATATCACCAAGGAGACCGTATGTGAGGCTCTTGGCATTAAGCTCGTAGAAAACGATATTTGCAAAAGGCATATTGACGAGTTTTTCAGATCTGCAGGACGCACCCCTACCAAAAACAACTACAAGCAGGCTACCGCCCCCGAAAATGCCATTATATTTAAAAATGATATAGGCACAGCCTGCGGTATGTGTATAGAATCGGACAGCAAGCGCATTATAATGCTCCCCGGACCGCCGAGAGAGCTTACCGCCATGTTCGAAAATCACATTGTTCCTTATCTTAAAGCGCTTAATCATCGCGCAATAGTTACCCACAGTCTTAATGTTTTTGGACTTGGCGAATCGACTATCGAGACAATGATAAGCGAATACTGCGGCCTCGATAATCCCGTTGTCGCTACCTATTGCGGCAACAATGAGTGCGTTGTCAAGATAACCGCTACCGCAGATACCGAACCCGAAGCGGAAGGTATCTGCCGCAGAACTATGCTTGGCATTAAAGAGATCCTCGGCGATAATATCTACGCCTGCGACTCTCTCGGTATGGAGCACGAGGTAGTAAACCTCCTCAGAAAAGCCGACCTGAAAATATCCACGGCCGAATCTTGCACCGGCGGTATGCTTTCTCAGGCTCTTACATCTGTACCGCATTCCTCTGACGTAGTTGAGATCGGAATACTTGCATATTCTAACCGCATCAAGCACGAAGCCCTTTCGGTTCCCCTTGACGTCCTCGAAGAAAAGGGCGCTATTTGCGCCGAGACGGCAATGTATCTTGCGAAAAACGTAAGAATTTTAAGCGATTCGGATATTGGTGTAGGAATCACCGGTAACGCAGGGCCTACCGCCAGCGAGAACAAGCCTATCGGTCTCGTTTACGTTTCCATCGCCGACAGTACGAAATATTACGTTAAAAAGCTTACCCTTCCCTCAACCTACGATCGCGAAAAAATCCGCAGCTACGCAACCCTAACGGCTCTCGATCTTATTCGCAAATACGTAT
The DNA here is from genome assembly GCA_004560045.1 of bacterium. Taxonomy (GTDB): domain Bacteria; phylum Bacillota; class Clostridia; order Oscillospirales; family Acutalibacteraceae; genus SFWF01. The sequence goes on from SFWF01000104.1 coordinate 3,535, forward strand.
CTGCACGCCCCTATACTATGCCCGGTATGGTCAGCTTCGAAAGCGATTTCTCGTTTGAAGAAGAGCCTGCAAAGGAAAACGAAATATTCGCATCTGCCGCAGTTGCCGACAGCAAGCCCACCTTCGACCCCAACATGAACTTTATCGTTTTTGATAACGAAAATGAAGACGAGGTCGGCGGCACATCCACGGCTGAAAGCGATATTGTGTCCGAGCCCACCGCAGAAGAGCTCGCCAGTTTTGAGTCGACCGATATGCCCGAAGAGATTCCCACTGAGAATACCGAGGAGACTGTCACCGAAGAATCGACCGAAAAAACAAAGAAAGCGGCTATTATTTCTATTCTCGGCAAGATATTCCCGACCAAAAAAGACGGAATCAAGGATATTATTCTTAAATTGGTATCTATTCTTGCTGTTATTGGACTTTTAGTTTCATCCACCGTTCTTATCTCTCAT
>SFWF01000029.1 GCA_004560045.1 bacterium
TCGCAGACGAAAGCCATCAGCGCGCTATTATTAACACTGCAAGAGAAAACTTCAATTTTGAAAGCGAAGAAAAGAACGAGGAGACCGGTACCTATAACGTATTTGATGACCTTTATTCGCAGAACCCCGATATTAAGGGCTGGATCTCTATTTCAAACACCAAGGTAGACAATCCTATTTATCAGTCCTCTGACGCAAAGGATAAGGATTTTTATCTAACCCACAATATGCTTAAGCAGAAGAGTCGCTACGGCGCACTCTATTTCGACTATAACAACCATATTGAGTTTGAAAACAATAGCAAAAATCTTACTATTTACGGACACAATATGCGCGATAAGTCTATGTTCGGAAGTCTCAGCAAGTTCCGCGACATCTCTTTCTATAAGAAAAACTCCATAATCAAGCTCAAGACCCTTTATGAGCAGAATAACTACGTCATTTTTGCAACCTTTATCGCAAACGCAAAGGCTAAAGACGACAACGGATATCTTTATAACTATACCTTGTCACAGTTCGAATCCTCCGAGCATTTCCTTTCATGGATCGACGAGGCCTTAGAACGTTCTCTGATTACAACTAATATCGAAATTGACGAAAACGACGAGATTCTTACCCTTTCTACCTGTTGTTACGATTTCGACGATGCACGATTCGTTATTATGGCCAAGAAGCTTGACAGATCTGAGGCTATTCCCGACGTCTCTTCGGCTATTTATAACAAGAACGCACGTTATCCCCAGGCTTGGTACGATAAACGCGGTCTCGACGGCTACAAGCCCGTTTCCGACGATCCCGGCAGCACTCCGTCTACCGACGAAAACCCAAGCAATGTAACCGACAGTTCAGATGAAGCTTCTTCTGATACCTCATCGGGAGAAGAAAGCTCCGAAGCCGACAGCTCTCAGGGAAGCTCATCGGCAGGCCCGTCGAGCACGACGACCTCTTCTGCCCCGAGCTCGTCAAAGCCCTCGAGTTCGTCAAAGCCCTCGTCCTCGTCGACAACAAGCTCGTCTAAGCCTTCCTCGTCACAGACCTCGTCGGCTTCTTCCGGGCAATCCTCAACGAGCACCTCTACTACCGAAAGCAGTTCTTCGGCAGACGCCGGCTCCGGTAATGACGGATCCGCTCCCGGCGGACCGCCCTTGAACCCTGATTCATCGAGTTCAGATGATGATATTTAATATTCAGCTTTGCTGTTTTAACCATATTTCACCTTCAGAAGGAGTCGCAAGATGTCAAACCTAAAAATAGACATTATCTACTACAAAACGTCAAGCGACTTTGAACTTGAATTCAATCTCAGCGGTTGTTGCCGAATGAGAGTTTTCAAGGACAAGGTCGACACGCAGAAAGGACTTATCAATACCCTTGCCCGTGACGTTGCGAGAAGTAAAATCATTATCGTTGTAACCGATCTGTTTGGAGATGAAAGCGGAGTCCCCGCACTATCCAAGGCGATAAGTCTTCCCCTGATTACTCCGAATAAGGCCGAGTACGGTATAAAGACCGAGGATACGGTTTATATGCCCGATACTGCCGTTCCGTTAGTTACAAAGAGCGGTATTTACGGCGGTTGTATCATCGAAAGCGGTCCGCAGTCAATAATCATACTTTCGTCGGTTCGTAGTCTCCGTCACGAAATTATGAAGACATACGTTCATAATTACGTTTTCGACGTAGGACAGCTTATGGCCTATAAGGAGCGTATGGGTGAAGGAAGCCACAACGTTATGCCACCCTCTGTTTCAAATCTTAACGGTAACGTTAATGATGAAAACATTATCCTTCCTACCGCAGAGCCCGCCGCCACCTCGGGAGAAATTATTGACGACATTACCCCAAATCTCCCTGCCGAGCCTGAACCGATAGCAGAAGAGCCTACCTATGCCGTCACCGAAAGTCTCGATGACGTAAATACGGATACGGCATCTGACGACGGAGCAAGCGCCGCGGATGCACCTGCCGAAGATAACGTTGATACCGAATCGGACCTTGAGGCAGCCATTGCACGCGAAATCAAGAACAAAGAGCGTTCAAAACCCCGTAATATCGTTCATCCCGGCATTAGCGCAGTGGATGAGCTCGAATTTGACAGAGAAGAAGAAAAAGAAATCCTTAAAAAATCAAAAAAGAAACGAAAGGGTATGAATATTCTTCTTCTCATAATCGTAATACTTTTACTGATAGGCTTTGGTATACTCGCTTATTTCCTTGTGTATCTGCCTCTGACGGGCGCCGAAAGCAGTTTTGGAGCGGAAGGCAATATTCTTTCCGAGCTTTTCGGCAGTTTATTCGGATAGAAAGGATAAGGTGATTTTTTGGAAGGACTTGCCGAAAGTCTTGCAGGCTTTTTCGGGTCGTGGCTAACGCCCGAGCTTGCAACCTTTTTGGTGTCGTTGCTTCCTATATTAGAGCTAAGAGGAGGTCTTATTGCCTCGGCACTACTCGGTGTTGACTGGTTTATAGCCTTCCCCATAAGCGTTATAGGAAACTTTTTGCCGATACCGTTTATACTCCTTTTCATTCAGAAAATATTTAACTTCATAAAGAGAACAAACTTTTTAAAAATGCGTCGTCTTGTAGAAAAACTTGACGAAAAGGCAGAAAAGAAAAGCAAAGGGCTCGAAACCGCAAGCTTTTGGGGACTGTTTATTCTGGTCGCAATTCCCCTTCCCGGTACGGGAGGTTGGACGGGAGCCTTGGTCGCAAGCTTTTTAAAGATGGACATTAAGAAGGCGTCGATAATAATCTTTTTAGGAATACTCGCCGCCGGACTTATAACCTCAACCTTTACCTACTTAATTCCTTCTTTCTTCTAAACTAAAAGCCTCAAATCGGGAATATCCGATCTGAGGCTTTTAACATAGGCGCTATAAAAAAGCGCAAAAACCGCCCTTTCGGGGGTAACGAGTATTACTTTGCTTTTGATTCGCAGTATATACAGCGGTATACCATATTATCGCGATCGGTAAGCTTGAACTTATGAGGAAGCTCCTGCTCAACCGAGGTTATACAGCGAGGATTTTTACACTTGATAATGTTCTCAAGCAGCGCGGGAGGTTCGATCTTTTCAAGCTTGGTATTAACTCCGTCTTTAATTATATTAACGGTGATACCCGGATCGAAATAACCGATTATATCAAAGTTAAGGTCGATCTCGGCGTCGATCTTAATAATATCCTTGCGTCCGCATTTTGCTTTGTTGCTATAGGCGTTGTTAATAACGGCAACGAGACAGTCGAGCTCGTCAAGGCCTAAGGCTTTATAAAGCGCCATTCCTTTACCTGCGGTAATATGGTCAAGAACAATACCGTTTTCGATGGGACTTACCGTCATTTACTCCACCTCCAGAAGCTTTAAAATAAGGGCCATACGGATATATTTTCCGTTTTTAGCCTGCTCGAAATATTTTGCTCTCGGGTCATCGTCGACTGCGACGGCTATCTCGTTAACTCTCGGCAGAGGATGAAGCACGCACATATCGGGCTTTGCAAGCTCGAGCTTTTCGGGAGTTAAGATATAGCTGTCCTTAAGTCGGATATAATCCTGCTCGTTAAAGAAGCGTTCGCGCTGAACACGGGTCATATAAAGAATGTCGAGCTCGGGCATTACTTCCTCGAGATTCGCGGTCTCGACAAACTCGATATTTTTAGCCCTTAAAACCTCGTTCTTGATATATTCGGGAACGGTAAGCTCCGCAGGAGAAACGAGCACGATCCTTACGTTCTTATAACGTGAAAGCGCTCCAATCAGAGAATGAACGGTTCGACCGAATTTCAGATCTCCGCAGAAGCCTACGGTAAGGTTATCGAAACGTCCCTTTTCGCGGTTAATGGTCAGAAGATCGGTCAGCGTCTGCGTCGGGTGATTATGTCCGCCGTCGCCTGCGTTTATTACGGGAATTCCCGCCTTCATAGAAGCAACAAGCGGCGCACCCTCCTTGGGATGACGCATAGCAATAATGTCGGCATAGTAGCCTACGACCTTAACGGTATCCGAAATACTTTCGCCCTTAGCAGAGGACGAGCTCTGCGCCTCGGAGAAGCCGAGAACGTTTCCGCCAAGCTCGTACATAGCCGCCTCAAAGGAGAGTCGGGTACGGGTAGAGGGCTCGAAAAACAGGGTTGCGAGCTTCTTTCCCGCACATTTATGAGCGTATTTTTCGGGATTTGCGATTATGTCGTTAGCAGTAGCGACGAGCTCGTCAATTTCCTCGGTGGTAAGATCGAGAATATCAATTAAACTTCTCATTTATTAAAATTCCTTTCGGAGTTTTTTAAGCTTTAGCTCCGTTAACTTCAAGGTACTTCTTGATTCGGTCAACGTTTTCGCGGTTTTTCTCGTCCTCTTCGATGTATTCGATAATATCGTATACATCAACAACAGAGTATACGGGGAAACCAAACTCCTCCCCTACCTCTGCCATAGCGGACTTTTCGGTCTGACCCTTTTCCTTGCGGTCAACCATAACGAAGGTGGCGGCAACCTTGGTATCCTTAAGAGAGGAAAGGATTGCCATACTCTCGCGGATAGCAGTACCTGCGGTAATAACGTCCTCTACGATAACGATCTCCTCGCCTGCCTGAGGCTTATAGCCTACGAAAACTCCGCCTTCACCGTGATCTTTTTCTTCCTTACGGTTAAAGAAGAAGGGTACATCGAGACCTTCGCGAGACAGAGCGGTAGCAACCGAAACGGCTATCGGAATTCCCTTATAGGCAGGTCCGTAAAGAACGGTACGCTTATTGCCGACCTTTTCGAAATATGCCTTGGCATAAAACTCGCCGAGCTTGCAAATCTGATCGCCCGTCTTGATGTCGCCTGCGTTAATGAAATAAGGAATCTTACGTCCGCTCTTTGCGGTAAAATCGCCGAATTTTAATACTCCGGCACCCTCTAAAAACTTTATAAATTCTCTCTTGTAGCTTTCCATAGTTATGCTCCTTACTAATTCATACCCGATAAGGTTATTATATTAAGTATTATGCAGGCGATACATACGGCGCAGGATACGGCGCCCAAGGTGATGCCTGCCGTTCTTTTTTTGAGCTTACAGCCGATCGAAGCAGAAACTATTCCGAAAACAAGAGAAAGCGCCGCCACGATAAGCATAAAGCCTGATAAAAAGGCCATTGCTTCGGCCGTTTCCTTTCGGAATACAACAAACGTATCGACCATTAAAGAAAGTGTCCTGAACATAAGAGGTACGCTATAGGTGCAGGCGATTATACCAAGCACCATACTCGTTATAGCGAAGCCTCTTCCTTTTATTTTGAAGGTAAAGCCGCACTGTGGGCAAAACTTCGCCTTATCGGACACCTCTCTGCCACATTCTTTACAGTATACCAAGGCCATAATAGCACCTCCGTATTAGTCTACAAATTCAGCGACGCAACGCTCATAAGCGGCAACGGGATCCTCTGCGGCGGTAATGGGACGGCCTACAACGATATAATCGGAACCGATCTTCTTGGCCTCAGCAGGGGTCATAACACGCTTCTGATCGCCGATATCTCCGTCGGCAAAACGAACACCGGGAGTAACGGTTAAGAAATTCTTTCCGCAGGCTTCGTGAACCTTGCCTGCCTCTAAAGGAGAGCAAACGACACCGTCAAGTCCTGCTTTAGCAGCATTGGATGCGTAGTGCATAACGACCTTATCGATAGGCTCTTTGATAAGTAGGTCATTTTCCATACGCTCCTGATCGGTAGAGGTGAGCTGTGTTACGGCGATAAGTAAAGGACGGGTTCCGTCGGGTCTTGTGAGTCCTTCAAGAGCAGCCTCCATCATAGAAACGGTTCCTGCCGCATGAAGGTTGGTCATATCAACGTCGAGACGTGAAAGCACGTTCATCGATTTCTTTACGGTATTGGGAATATCGTGAAGCTTAAGGTCGAGGAATATCTTATGACCTCTTGCCTTAAGCTCTCTGACTATTTCGGGGCCTTCGGCATAGAAAAGCTCCATACCGATCTTAACGAAGGGCTTTTTACCCGTGAACTTGTCGAGAAGTCCTAAGCAGTCTGCCTTGCTTGCGAAATCGCAAGCGATAATTACGTCTTTACCCATTAGTGTGCGCCTCCTATAATTTCTTTAAGTGAATTAATTTTATATTTTTCCATAACTCGCGGAAGCTCTTCTATGATATTTTTGCAGGCAAAGGGCTCTATAAGGTTAGCCGCGCCAACCTGAACCGCGGTAGCTCCTGCAAGCATCATTTCGATCACGTCCTCGGCGGTGGTAATACCGCCCATTCCGATTATCGGGATCTTGACCGCTTCGTAAACCTGATAAACCATACGAAGGGCAACCGGCATAATAGCACTTCCCGAATAACCGCCCATCTTGTTGGCAATGATCGGCTTCTTTTTGTTTAAATCTATTCTCATACCGAGCATAGTATTTATCATACTGATGCCGTCGGCACCTGCTTCCTCGCAGGCCTTTGCGATAGATACGATATCGGTAACATTGGGAGAAAGCTTGATATATACAGGCTTTGTGGTAACCGCCTTAACCGCCCTTGTCACCTCTGCGGCGGCCTCGGGAGAAACGCCGAAGCTCATTCCGCCTCCGTGAACGTTGGGACAGCTGACGTTGACCTCAAGCCAGCCTACCTGCTCCTCTTTATCGAGCTTTTCACAGCAGTATACGTACTCGTCTACCGCGAAGCCGCTGATATTAGCCATAACCGGCTTATTGAAGCATTTTTTAAGCTTGGGAAGCTCCTCGGAAATTACCTTTTCAACGCCCGGATTCTGAAGTCCGACGGCGTTTATCATACCCGAGGGACATTCGGCGATACGGGGAGTAGGATTGCCGAAACGGGGTTCCTTTGTGGTTCCTTTAAAGGAGAAGGTACCAAGCATATTTATATCGTATATCTCTGCAAATTCGTAGCCGAAGCCGAAGGTTCCGGATGCGGGGATAATAGGGTTATCAAGCTCGATACCGCTGAGGTTTACCTTTGTGTCTACCATATTATCTCCTCCTTAGTAAGAACGGGGCCGTCTTTACAGATTCTCTTATTGCCGTATTTGGTCTTGCAGGAGCAGCCCATACAGGCACCAAATCCGCACCCCATGCGTTCTTCAAAGCTGAACTGACCCGAAGTATCGGTAGCGCCGTAAAGCGCTTTAAGCATTGGCTCGGGTCCGCAGGTATAGAAGTATGTATACTCCCCTACGTCGGAAACAGCGTCGGTAACGAAGCCTTTCCTTCCGTAGCTTCCGTCAGCGGTGGTTACCAAAACCTTGCATCCGAGGGCTTTAAACTCTTCTTCGTAGAAGACGTCGGTTTTGGTATTGAATCCGAGGATCACAGATACCTCCTTGCCCATACCGCGAAGGAGTTTTGCAAGTCCGTACATGGGGGGAACTCCTACGCCTCCGCCTACAAGAAGAGGACGGTCGCCCGAGGGATCGGTATTATATCCGTTGCCGAGTCCCGTTAAGATATCGAGCACAGCGCCTTCGGTAAGGGTAGACATATACTCGGTTCCCTTTCCTACGACCTTATAGATAAGAGTAAGAAGGCCGTCGGACGCTTCGCAAACAGAAATGGGTCTGCGGAGAAAAAATCCGTCAAGTTTTATGTTTACGAACTGACCCGTAGCGGTAATATCGGAAATATCACCCGACAGGGTTATTTTATAGACCTTGTCGGCGATATTCTCGTTAGTTAAAACGGTAAATAAGGATTGTTTCATTTTTTACCTCTTATGCGTCGATGGTCGAAATAGTGAGAGTAGTTTCCTCGAGGACGTCGAGAAGAACGTTTACCGTATCGAGAGCGGTAAAGAGGGTTACGTTGTTCTCGGTAGCGGTACGGCGAATCGCGGTACCGTCGCTGAGCTGATCCTTAGAAGAAATATCGCGAGTATTTATAACGTAGGCGATATGACCCTGACGGAGAGCTTCGATTATCTCGTCGCTATCCTCGTTGATCTTCTTGAGGACGTGGGTACGGATGCCGTTTTCCTTGAGGAACTTTGCGGTTCCTGCGGTAGCCTCGATGTTGAAGCCAAGATTATAGAAACGGCGAATCAGGGGCAGAGCCTCAGCCTTATCCTTGTCGGCGATGGTAGCAAGCACGGTGCCGTAGTTCTGAAGCTTCATACCCGAAGCCTGAAGAGCCTTATATAGGGCGCGGTTAAGCTTATCGTCGTAGCCGATAGCTTCTCCGGTAGACTTCATTTCGGGGGAAAGATAGGCGTCGAGACCGCGAAGCTTATTGAAGGAGAATACGGGAACCTTTACGTACCAGCGTTTTTTCTCGTCGGGATAAATCGTGAAGATTCCGAGCTCCTTAAGGCTCTTACCGAGGATTACCTCGGTAGCAATATCAGCCAGGCTGTAGCCGGTAGACTTAGAAAGGAAAGGTACGGTACGGGAGGAACGGGGGTTAACCTCGATTATATAGACGTCGTCCTTGTCGTCTACGATAAACTGAATATTATAGAGACCGACGATACCGATTCCGAGACCTAATTTCTTAGCGTACTGAAGAATAGTTCCTTTGACCTTATCGGATACGCTGAAGGTGGGGTAAACGCTTATGGAGTCGCCCGAGTGAATACCTGTACGCTCGATAAGCTCCATAATACCGGGAACGAATACGTCTCTTCCGTCGCAGATAGCGTCGACCTCAACCTCTTTACCCTGAATATACTTATCAACAAGAACCGGCTTGTCCTCGTCGATCTGAACGGCGGTCTGAAGATAGTGACGAAGCTGATCCTCGTTGGCGACTATCTGCATAGCGCGTCCGCCAAGAACGAAGGAGGGACGGACGAGAACGGGGTAGCCGATCTCGGCGGCGGTAGAAACACCTGCCTCAATAGAGGTTACGGCCTTTCCCTTAGGCTGAGGAATACCGAGCTCGGTAAGAAGCTTTTCGAAAGCGTCGCGGTTTTCAGCGCGCTCGATAGCGTCACAGTCGGTTCCTATTATCTTTACTCCCCTCTTCATAAGAGGCTCGGCAAGGTTGATCGCGGTTTGACCGCCGAGGGAGGCTATAACGCCTTCAGGCTTTTCGAACTCGATAATATTCATAACGTCCTCGGGAGTAAGAGGCTCGAAATAAAGCTTATCGGCGGTGGTATAATCGGTAGAAACGGTTTCGGGGTTGTTGTTGATAATAATAGCCTCGTAGCCCGAATTCTTAATGGTAGAAACGGCGTGAACGGTAGAGTAGTCGAACTCAACACCCTGACCGATACGGATAGGACCTGCACCGAGGACTACGATCTTCTTTTTGTTTGTCAGGATAGAGGTGTTTTCGCCCGAGTAGGAAGAGTAGAAGTAAGGAATGTAAGCGCCCGTATGACAGGTGTCGACCATTCTGAATACGGGGAAAAGCTTCTTTTCCTTACGGTAGTTATATACGTCAAGCTCATCACATTTCCAGAGTCTTGCAACGTACTTATCAGAGAAGCCCATCTTCTTAGCGGCAACGAGGGTATCGTAATCGAAAACGTTTTCGCTGAGACTACGCTCCATATCGATGATATTCTTAATGGCCTCAAGGAAGAAGGCGGTTATCTTAGTGATTTCGTGAATCTGCTCAACGGTGGCGCCGCGATATAAAAGCTCGGCGATAGCGAAGATATTGTCGTCGCGGAATTCGCTTATATAGTCAAGAAGCTCATCGTCGGTCATATTGTCGAACTTATGATGATAGATATGAGTAACGCCGATTTCAAGAGAACGGATACCCTTAAGGAGACATTCCTCAAGGTTTGAGCCGATTCCCATAACCTCACCCGTAGCCTTCATCTGAGTACCTAAGTGGTTAGAGGCGGTGGTGAACTTATCGAAGGGGAAACGGGGAAGCTTTGCGATAACATAGTCGAGACTGGGCTCGAAGGCGGCGTTGGTGTTAGCGATCTTGATCTCTTCAAGGGCCATACCAAGAGCAATTTTAGCGGTAACTCTTGCAATCGGGTATCCGCTGGCCTTAGAAGCAAGGGCAGAGGAACGGGAAACGCGGGGGTTGACCTCGATGAGGTAATATTCGCTTGTGTCGGGGTTAAGAGCAAACTGAACGTTACATCCGCCACAGATCTTAAGCTCCTTAATAAGCTTAATAGCGGAATCGTTAAGCATTTTTTCGTCCTCTTTGCTTAACGTCATAATAGGAGCAACGACCAAGGAGTCGCCGGTATGAACGCCGACGGGATCGATGTTTTCCATTCCGCAAATGGTAATAGCGTGGTCGTTGGAGTCGCGCATAACCTCGAACTCGATTTCCTTATAGCCCTTGACGCTCTTTTCTACAAGAACCTGATTAACGGGAGAAAGCTTAAAAGCATTGAGGCCGATCTCGATAAGCTCTTCTTCGTTGTTGGCGAAGCCGCCACCCGTTCCGCCTAAGGTAAAGGCAGGACGAAGAACGACGGGGTAACCTATTTTTTCGGCGGCTACTCTTGCTTCGTCGATACTGTAGGTAATTTCAGAGGGAATGGTAGGCTCGCCGATAGAGATACAAAGCTCCTTGAAAAGCTCGCGGTCCTCGGCGCGTTCGATACTCTCGGAAGAGGTTCCGAGAAGCTCTACACCGCATTCTTTAAGAACGCCCTTCTTTTCAAGCTGCATTGCGATATTGAGTCCTGTCTGTCCGCCGATACCGGGAACGATGGCATCGGGACGCTCGTAGCGGAGGATCTTAGCGACGTATTCAAGGGTAAGAGGCTCCATATAGACCTTATCGGCAATAGTCGTATCGGTCATAATGGTCGCGGGGTTGGAGTTTACAAGCACGACCTCGTAGCCCTCTTCCTTAAGTGCGAGGCAGGCCTGAGTTCCTGCGTAGTCGAATTCGGCCGCCTGACCGATAACGATCGGGCCCGAACCGATGATTAGTACTTTCTTGATGTCTGTTCTTTTTGCCATTTAGGTTTCCTCCGTTATATTAAATCTTCATTATACACAATTTTTCCGCCGACCATAGTCAGTTTGCAGCGACCGAAGACCTTTTCGCCTTCAAACGGGGTCGCTTTTCCTTTCGATAAAAACTCGTCGGGGTTTATTTCATACTCGGCATTAAGGTCGAATATCGTAATATCTGCCCTTTCGCCGAGAGCAATTTTGCTTCCGATATCAAAACGTTTTTTAGCGTTTACGTTTAAGAGCTCGACAAGCTTTTCAAGGGTTATTATACCCGTTTTTACCAATCTTGTATAGCATACGGGAAAGGCGGTCTCTATTCCGACGACACCCATCATGCTTTTTTCGAGACCTTTTGATTTTTCTTCGGCCGAATGTGGCGCGTGATCGGTAGCGATTACGTCGATGGTGCCGTCTTTAATTCCTTCGATAAGAGCGAGACGGTCCTGCTCGCTTCTTATGGGGGGATTCATTTTAAAGCGTCCCTCGTCCTTTAGCATCATATCGTTCATAACGAGGTAATGCGGTCCCGTTTCGCAGGTTATATCGACTCCGTCGGCCTTGGCCTTGCGGATAAGGTCTACGCTTTCTTTGGTTGAGATATGACAGACGTGATATTTACAGCCCGTCTTTTTAAGAAGCTCGATATCGCGCTTTATAGGGCCCCATTCACTTTCACTGCATATTCCCGCGTGGTTATTTTTTCTCGCGTATTCGCCGTCGTGAATATATCCGCCGAAAAGCAGACCGTTATCCTCGCAGTGAGCCGAGATGATTTTATCGAGCGCCTTTATACGTTTCATGGCACTAAGCATTATTTCTTCGCTTTGAACTCCCCTGCCGTCGTCGGAATAACCGATAACATTTTCGGCCATTCCCTCGATATCGGAAAGAGTCTCGCCGTTTTGACCCACCGTGATCGTGCCGAAGGGGTAAACGTTAATCACGGCGTCTTTTTCGATAATATCAAGCTGCTCCCTTAAGTTTTCGACCGAATCGGGACAGGGCTTTAAATTCGGCATACTGCAGACCGAGGTGTAGCCTCCCCGGGCGGCCGCAGCGGTACCCGAAGCGATGGTCTCTTTATAAGAAAAACCCGGCTCACGAAGATGAACATGAACATCCGTGAAACCGGGAAAAACAACAAGTCCTTTAGAAGGGATAACAGTAGCGTCGCCGTCGGAAATAGAGGGAGAAATACCAACAAAGCGACCGTTTTCAATAAGCAGGTCGACCGAGGCGAATGAAGAACCAATATACGCGTAAGCATCTTTTATCAAATATTTCATAGTTTGGTCTCCTTTCGTTTTAAAAAAAGCCTGCCCTTCGGCAAGCATAGAAATTCCGTATGAAAAGGCAGAATACCTCCTCGTGATATGAAATTTAATATCTTGCCGGTATCCCGTACCGTTTTAAAGATAGAAAAGGCTTCCGGCCTTACTTAGTGTCTCGCACCAATCGGTATTATACCACAGTAGGTGCGCCGTGTCAACGGGTAAACTTAATTTTATAAATATATATTATATATACGCAAGCATATCCCCTACTTGCGGTCGGGGATATGCTTAATGATCTTTTTATAAATATAAACGAAGCAGAGTGCGGTTACCGTCATCGACATAATTTCGGCTATTGGGAAGGAAAGCCAGAACATATTGATATTATCACGGAAAATAAGGGCCAACAAATAGGCCGAAGGAACAAGCACGACAAGCTGACGGCGGATAGAAACAAGCATCGAAAGCATTCCCTTTCCGAAGGCCTGAAAAACCGAGCCCATAGCAATACAAAATCCTGCGAAAACGTAGCTCAGGGAAATAGTTCTGAAGGCGGGAATACCGATGAGCTTCATCTGCTCAGAGGCATTAAACAGGTCGAGAAGGATGCTGGGCATAAGCCAGAATACGGCGATAGCGACGAGCATTATTCCCGTAGCAAAAGTGACCGCAAGCTTTATACACTTAATTATTCGACTGCGCTTCCCTGCCCCGTAGTTGTAGGCGATTATCGGAATAAGTCCGTTATTCATACCGAAAAGAGGCATAAAGGCGAAGGACTGAACCTTATAGTAGGCTCCAAGCACAGCGGCGGCGGTTTCGGAGAAGAACTTTATAAGCATATTATTAAGCATAAAATTCATAACCGAACCGATTCCTACCATTATCATCGAAGGTATTCCTACGGCATATATACGCCTGACTATCGCACCGTAGAAACGAAAATCCTTCATGGTAAAACGAGCTTCGGGGTTAAAGCTCTGATTGAGAATGATACCAACAACGCAGGAAATTGCCTGACCGAGTACCGTTGCCAGAGCGGCACCGATAACGTCCCAACCGAACAGGAAGATGAAAATCGGGTCGAAAATGATGTTTATAATAGCTCCGAGACCCTGGGTATACATGGAATAAACAGTTTTACCCGTAGCCTGCATAAGGCGTTCGAAAATTATCTGAATATAAAGGAAGGGAGCACCGCAGGTAACTATGGTCAGATACTGCGTTCCGTATTCGATTATCTGCTCGTTATCGGTCTGAACCGAGAAGAAAAAGCGGGAACCGAATATACCGAAAAGAACGAAAGCAAAAGAAGCAAGGACGGCGAGGGCGACACCGTTAGAGGCCGAACGGTCAACCATTTTCCGATCCTTTTCACCGAGAGATTTCGAAAGCAGAGCGTTCATACCGACGCCCGTACCGGTTGCAACACCGATCATAAGATTCTGAACGGGAAAGGCAAGGCCTAAAGCAGTTAAGGCCTGCTCGTTTATCTGAGCTACGAACATACTGTCGACGATATTATAAAGTGCCTGAATAAGCATAGATACCATCATCGGCAGCGACATTGTTATAAGAAGCCTTCCTACGGGCATCCTACCCATTTTGTTTTCCTCTAAATTCGACAAAATAACACCTCGCTGAACATAAAAACCGCTGAGTATTTTAACATAATCGACGATTTAAATCAACAATTTTTTTATTACTATTATAAAAAAGCGCACTCGCAGGGTGCGCTTTTAGGTTTAAAGTATACTTTGTAAAAACTGCTGAGTTCTGAGGTTCTGCGGATTTGTGAAGATTGCGTCGGGGGTTCCCTCTTCGACGATATTACCGTCGGCCATAAAGATGACGCGGTCGGCAACCTCTTTGGCAAAGCCCATTTCGTGGGTAACGACCACCATGGTCATTCCTTCACGGGCAAGACCCTTCATAACATCTAAGACCTCTCCGACCATTTCGGGGTCGAGAGCGGAGGTAGGCTCGTCGAAAAGCATAATCTCGGGGTTCATTGCGAGGGCGCGAACGATAGCTACGCGCTGCTTCTGACCTCCCGAAAGACTCGAAGGATAGGCAAAGGCCTTTTCCTCAAGTCCAACCCGCTTTAAAAGCTCCATAGCAAGCTTTTCGGCTTCTTCCTTAGGCATTTTCTTAAGCTTCATCGGGGCTACGGTAAGGTTTTTAAGAACGGTCATATGAGGGAAAAGGTTAAACTGCTGAAAAACCATTCCCATTTTCTGACGGTGAATATTGATGTTACACTTGGGGTCGGTAATATCGTTTCCGTCGAGGTAAATAGTACCACCCGTAGGCTCTTCGAGACGGTTAAGACAGCGGAGGAAGGTCGATTTTCCCGAACCCGAGGGGCCGATAACGACCAACACCTCTCCCTTTTTAATTTCGGTATTAACGCCGCAAAGCACGTGATTATCTCCGAAAGACTTATGAAGGTCTGCGGTTTTTATGAGAACTTCTGGGTTAGCGGTCACTCTTACGCAACCTCCTTTCAAGAATTCCTACAAGACGGGTCAAAATGAGGACTATAACGAGATAGATAAGCGCTACCGCAATAAGGGGAAGGAAGTTCGAATAGGTAAGTGAGCGTATCTTGAGACCGCCCTGAGTAAGATCGGCAACGCCTATATAGAAGGCAACCGACGATTCCTTAAGCAGGGTTATAAACTCGTTAGCAAGTGCGGGGAGCACGGCTTTGAAGGCCTGAGGAATTATAAAGTTTATCATAGTTTGCGGATAGTTGAAGCCAAGGCTTCGTCCTGCCTCGTTTTGACCCTTATCCACCGACATAATTCCGCCTCTTACTATTTCGGCGACATAGGCGCCCGAATTAAGACCGAAGCAAAGTACGGCTGAGATAAACTTCGGTACTCCGATAGGAAGAAGCAATACGAAGTAGATTATAAGAAGCTGAACCATTACCGGCGTACCGCGAATTACGGTCAGATATAAACGGCAGACGGCGTCGATAAGCTTAAGCTTACCCGTAGTTTCGTTGGTACAGCGGACTATCGCAACAAGGAATCCGAGAACCATACCCATTATACCCGCAAGAGCGGTAATTCCGAGGGTAGTACCAAGGCCCTGAAGAAGATACATCCATCTGTCCTTATAGATGAAGTTACGGTAAAGGTCGTCTGAAAAATCGGAAAACCAACGGACGAGCGCATTTCCCGTAGCAGGCTTCTGCGAATCGTAATTGATAAGAGATAAGCAGTCTTTGATTCCCGTGCGAAGGGTACCGCTGTTCGTGATATCGACGGGACGACCGTTGTAGTTAGCCTTCATCACTCCGCTTATAGCATTGTTGGCGGTTATGAGACCTCCGGTAAAGGTATCGACCGCTTCATCGCTTAAATAGAGACTGAAGTTTCCGTCGGTGATCTCATACAGATAGAGGGTAACGTCTCCGCTGATAGGTTTAGCTTCCTTAAGCAAATCTTCTATCATATCGGACATAGCCAGACTTATTTTGGTAGCGTTTTGCATTTTTCCTGCCTGTCTACCCTCGTAATAATAAGCGTATGCCGCATCGATAAGCTGCTGCTTATTTTCGGTTATTACGTCACCTATCGAAAGGGTCTTATAGCTACAGGAAAGAATAACGTCCTTTTCAAGGCCGTAATCGACCTCGTTTACCGTAACGCTGAGATCTTCGAATATGCGATTTGCGCCTACGGCAGTTGGCTTCGGAAGCCCGTCGAGGGTCTTGTCAAGAATCTGTTGAGCCTCGGCAACCGAAAGCTCGTGAGAAACCTTAGAATCCATAAAACTGAAAACAACAAAACCTGCCACAAGGGCTACGACTAACGCTATCGCAGTAAGCCAGATTATGAGTTTCTTTTTCTTCATAAAATATCTCCGATTAACAGAAACAGGAATGATCGCTCATTCCTGTTTTTGCAGTAATATTTGATCTTAAATTATTTGATGTACTTAGCAACGATGTCGTCGATGGTTCCGTCGGCAATAAGCTCTCGAATAGCCTTATCAACTGCGTTGAGAAGAGCGGTGTTGCCCTTCTTGATGCAGGCAGCGTAGTCTTCATCGGCATAAGAGGTATCGAGGATCTTGAGACCTTTGTTGTTTGCTACGAAAGCCTTTGCGGGCTCGTTATCGATGATAACACAATCGATGTCTCCGCCGAGAAGTGCATTAACGGCTTCGTTTCCGGTGGTGAAAGAGGTAACAAGCTCATCGCCGAAATCGTCGGTAGCGTAGATATCACCGGTGGTACCGAGCTGAACACCAACCTTGTAAGCGGCGCCGTCGGCATAAAGATCGTCAACGGTGGTGATCTTAGAATTTTCGGGAACGATGATAGCCTGAACACCGTTAGCATAACTGATAGAGAAGTCTACGTCCTTAAGACGGTCTTCGGTAACGGTCATTCCGGCAAGGCCGAGGTCAACAGAGCCTTCGGATACGGCGGTAATGATAGAATCGAAAGCCATATCTTCGATAACAAGCTCTAAGCCGAGCTTTTCAGCAATCTTTGCGGCTATCTCAGCGTCGATTCCGACGATCTTATCGCCGTCGTAGTATTCGTAGGGCTGAAAATAAGCGTTGGTTCCCATGGTGAGTTTACCTTCGGTAACGGTGGTAACTTCGGTAGTAACGTCGCTTGCAGTTCCTTCATTATCGCCTGCAGGGGCGCTTCCCTTATTTTCTGCGTCGCCGTTTCCGCCGCAGCCTGCAAAGCAGGTAAGCATAAGTGCAACTACCATAACAAGTGCTATAATCTTTTTCATAATTGTATCTCCTTTTTTAATTGATTTATTTGATTATAACCCTAATATGCAGAAAATGCAAGTGTTTTTTACTAAATATTCTTAAATATTCACTCGTATGCACAAATTCATTCATTTAATTCATAATTTCTTTACAATTTTCGGGTTGATTTTGTGCTGATAAGTGATATAATAGTTAATGTGTTAATTATTAACAGGTTAACTGTTTTTGGAGGTAATTATTTTGAGCAAAGAAGCTACTACTCCTCAGGCAATTCAGCGGCGGCTTATGCATATAAACCGACTGCACAGGTGTACGGTAGATTCCAAGGTCAGCAAAACAGGTCTTCCCAGAAGTCAGCATATTATGCTTATGCACCTTAATCGCTGTGATTTCAAGGTTTCGCAAAAGGAGCTTGCCGAACATTTTGAGATAAGTCCTGCGGCGGTTGCGGTAACCCTTAAAAAGTTAGAGAGCGACGGCTATATTGAAAAAGCCGCATCAAAGGACGATAACCGTTTTAATGAAATTGCCATAACCGAAAAGGGTCGGTCGGTAGTTGAGTTTTCACATAAAGTTTTTTCCGAAATAGATGAAAAGACCTTCGAAGGGGTTTCGCAGGAAGAAAGGATCAAGCTTTTGGAAATACTCGACAAGATCGAAGCCAACTTAAAATCGATACTTGGAAAGGAAGAAAAAAATGAAAAGATGAGGAAACCCTTACGGTGCTGTCAAGCGTCGGCGCCACGGCGCTAATGATAATAACTGCCCTTATGATGATGGCGGGAGGCGTCGGTGGAGCATATTTCGGCGCAAAGGCCTCGGTAAATTTTGCGGCCGATCTCAGAAAGGACGCTTTTTCGAAGGTTCAGAAATATTCCTTTTCGAACATCGACAAGTTTTCAACCGGCTCCCTCGTAACCCGCCTTACCAACGACGTAACCCAGGTTCAGAACATCGTTAATATGCTCCTACGCATGTGCCTAAGAGCCCCCGGTATGCTTATAGGCGCACTTATTATGGCGGTCACTATGCGTCCCGATCTTTCTCTCGTTTTCCTTATCGCAATTCCCCTGCTGCTTATAGCTATCGCCTTTATTATCAAAATTGGCTTTACAAGATTTGCTAAAATGCAGACCAAGATCGACGGTCTTAACTCTACCGTTCAGGAAAACCTGACCAATGTCCGCGTTGTTAAATCCTTCGTAAGAGAGGACTTCGAGAAGGAAAAGTTCAAGAAGGCTAACGGCGAGCTTAAAAATGCGGGTATGAGTGCGGTCAAGGTCATGAT
>SFWF01000105.1 GCA_004560045.1 bacterium
CGACTATGGCTCAGGGAGTCGCGCTTGTAAGAGCAGCAGAGAAAAGCTCGGCGATATATATGCTCTCCGAAAACTATCCGTTTATGAAGTTCAATCAGGAAATGCGAAGAATCTATCGCGGCGGATCGCTTGGTAAGGTACTGTACGCAGAGGGTGAGTATAACCATCCTCTTGATCCTTCCGACGCAAAGGCTGTCATAGAGCTTACCCCCACATCTAAGCACTGGAGATACAATCTTCCGAGAACTTACTACATCACTCACTCGCTCGCGCCGCTGATGTATATAACGGGTGCCGTGCCCAAGCGTGTGACTGCAATGCCGGTTTACGACTCCACAAGGATCGATTTCAACGGAATATCGAGAGGCGTTCCCGAAAGAGCGGCTATAATTACCACCCTCAACGATGACGATTCGGTATTTCGTGTAACAGGCTGTGCAGCCTTTGGTGTGCACGAGAGTTCTTACCGCGTCTGCGCCGAAAAAGGACAGGTGGAAAGTCTTCGTGACGGCAGTAACAAAGTGCTTCTGAATTACAACAAATGGGACCTTCCCGAAAATGTATCAAGCACTTCAAGCTGTTATATACCCATTCTCGACGATAAGGATGCGGCGCTTGCGGAGACAGCAGGACACGGAGGCGGAGATTTCTTTGTTATGCGCGAGTTCCTGGACTGTATAAGAGAGAATAAGCGACCCGAATTTGATGTTTATTTCGGCACTACTATGGCGTCGGTAGCAATTCTCGGACACAGAAGTATGCTCGAAAACGGCGTTCCCTACGATATTCCCGATTTCAGAAAGGAAGAGGATAGGGTTAAATACGAAAACGATAATCTTTCGCCTTTCTATGGAACCGACGGAACAGAGCCTACGATCGCGGCTACCAACCGCCCCGATTATTGGCTATCTCCCGAGGGAAGAGCTGAGTATGACAGAAGAGCCGAGGAGCTCTTAAAAGCGTGAAGTGACCACGAGGCTTGAGCTCTATTCGGATCAGAAGCGGTTCATTTTACCCGATGCAATAGTTCAGCATCTTTTTTGTCAATATGAGTTCCGGATAGCATAAAAGCAGGCGTCGCATCAAAATGCGACGCCTGCTGTTTGGTGTCTTTAGACGTGGAAATAAACCCTCGGTTCTACCGAGGGAAGAAAAACGAGCGGAGCGACAATAGAAAGGGCGAGCTTGATGCGAGCCGAAAGACTTTAAAAAGAGAAGAACCTCCTGTATAATAGTAGTGGTTTGGCGACCGCATTACTAGAATACAGGAGGTTTTTCAAATGAAAGAAAATAATGAGATAAGAAGTTCAGCCCACAGCAAGTATAGGTGTCAGTACCATATAGTTTTTGCATTAGAAGAAAAGAAATATATGGAAAACTGAAAAAAGATATTGGGCAAATACTGCGAAAATTATGCGAGCAAAAAAATGTGCAAATAATAGAAGCAGAAGCATGCCCCGACCATATACATATGCTGGTGAGTATCCCACCGCACATAAGTATAGCACAGTTTATGGGATATCTCAAGGGCAAAAGTACATTGATGATTTTCGACCGACATGCGAATTTAAAGTACAAATACGGCTCAAGAAGTTTTTGGTGTCGAGGATACTATGTAGATACGGTCGGTCGAAATAAAAAAGTAATAGCGGAATACATAAGGAATCAGTTAGAAGAAGATTATGCAGCAGACCAAATTAGCATAAAAGGATTTACCGACCCGTTTACGGGTGACAAGAGGAAGTAGGCAAAAAAAGACAGCCGCACGTGAGCGGCTGCCGGAGAATGTAATGCGGTGCTAAACTTTCGAAACCCCTTTTAGGGGTCAAGCCAGTAATCACCCCTTATAGGGGTGGAGCAAACCACCGGTTGAACCGGTGGTTTTGATTGCTTCGGTTTTCGAAAACTATATAGCCGTGGCCGGTGTTTTCCTTGGGGATGGAGACCGAGCCGGGGTTTATATAGCGAAAGCCGTCCGCCTCCTCGTCGGCGGCAACGTGGGTATGACCGCAGAGAAGGATATCCCCCCTTTTAAGGGGCGGGGGATTATCCTTGCCGAATTTATGACCGTGGGTGGCGTAAATGTCGACGCCGTCGGCCGAAATAAGGGCATAATCTGACAAAATGGGGAAGGGAAGCACCATCTGATCGACCTCGGTGTCACAGTTTCCTCTGACGCAGAGGATCTCGTTTTTATACTCCGACAAAAGCTCGATAACCTTTTTAGGGGCGTACCCGTCGGGCAGGTCGTTTCTCGGTCCGTGATACAAAATATCGCCGAGGAGAAGCATACGGTCGGCCTTTTCGCCTTTATATGCTTCGAGCATTTTTTCACACCAATAGGCGCTTCCGTGAATATCCGATGCAATAAATATCTTCATATTATTACCTAACACTTCTTCATAAGTCTTATATAAAACTCAACCGCTCTTGCCGCACAATCGACCCTTATGCGCTCGTTGTTTCCGTGAATTGTGGCCCGTTCCTCGCTCGTAAGGTCCATAGCCGAGAAGCGGTATACCTTATCGGAAATACGGCCGTAGTGACGGGAATCGGAGCACTGCACCATAAGATAGGGGGAAACGACGGCGCCTTTCCAGGTCGAAGCCACCGCCTCGGCCACCTTATCGTAGGCGGGGCAGTCGGTCTGTGAGATACGGGAGGGGTTCATACCGTGAACGATGCTTACATCGATCGACTCGTCCCCTATGGTTTTCTTAATATACTTAAGTGCCGAGTCCATATTGTCGGTTGAAAGCAGGCGCATATTACAGCCCATTGTGGCCTCGGGAGGGATAACGTTTGAAGCGTCGCTTCCCTTCATCTGGGTAAAGGCGACGGTGGTGCGAAGAAGCGCGTTTATCTCGCCGCCCTGCTTTTTACACATAAAATTATCGATAAGGGGCTTGAAAATTCCGAGATTTGCGAAGATCATCCGGAAAACGAAGGTTGAATGACGGCCTAAGGTATCGAACATCTTTTTAACGGGGGGAGTAACCGCCGATTTAAAGGGATGTTTTTCCATTTTACAGCAGGCCGCCGATAAAACTCCGACGGGGGTATGGGGCTTCGGGGCGGAAGCGTGACCGCCTGCCGATTTGGCGGTAAATTTTACGTCCATCATACCCTTTTCGGCAATTCCGATAAGTCCGCAGGGGGATTTTACTCCGGGGAATACGTTTTCGACTACGGCGCCGCCCTCGTCCACAACAAGGCCTAAGGTTATACCCTTTTCCTCGAAATAGTCGACGATTTTTACGGCTCCCTCGCCGTTTACCTCTTCACCGCCCGAAAAGGCGAAATAGATATCGTTTTCGGGGACGAAGCCTTCGGCGATAAGGGCCTCGGCCGCAGAAAGCACGCCGTTAAAGGTGACCTTTGTGTCGAGGGTACCTCTGCCCCAGATAACGCCGTCCTCCAATATTGCTTCGAAGGGAGGCTTGTCCCAGCCCTCCTCAACTACGGGAACAACGTCGTAGTGGGCCATAAGGACGGTGGGCTCGCCCTCGGTTTTTCCGCTCCATTTAAAAAGGAGTCCTCTGCCCTCAAAACGGGTCAGCTCGCAGGCCCTCAAAACGTTCGGATAAAGCTCGGGCAGGGCCGAAATAAGTCCCTCGAACTCTTTGTCGTCCTCTAAGGAACGGTCGCGGTAGGAAACGGTCTTAAAGCGGACGAGACGGCGAAGCCGCTCGACGATTTTGTCGGTATCCACCGTTACCTCATATTCGTCTACCTTAGGGCCCTCTTTAGGCCTGAAGGCAAGGGTGCGTATGAGAATTACGGCTATAAAAAGCAGGATAATTCCGAGAATTATATAAAGGGGCAACATTATATTCTTCCTTTCTTATACATAATGCGTGCCACAAGCAGGGTAAAGAGAACACCTACGGGAACCATTATGCCGACGGTGGATTTGTTAAGGGCGGGAATGAAGATAAAGAGTGCCAGCATAAGGATGACGGGAGGAATGGCAAGCTTTATGTTTTTCGAAATAAACACAACGCCGAGACCGCCGAAAAGGGCAGGGAGGATCATCTCGAAGGCGGGCTTTAAAACGGGGTTTTCGAGGATAGGCTGAAGCGGAACGATGAAGATAACGCCGAGGATTATAATAACGGTGGTAACGATAGAGGAAACGGCGATTGAAATGGTCGAGATGACCTCGGCCTCTTCGGTTCCGGGCTTGGCGCCTGCACGCTCCATAGCGTCAACTGCGCAGGGAAGCTTAAGGTTGGAGATATTTCCCGTTACGAAGGAAAGGTAGGTGCCTCCTGCTCCAAGCATGGGAACGTAGGTGAAAATTTCGATAAGACCTACCGCCCAGTACATAGGCAGGGTAGCGATAAGACCCTTTCCAAGGGCCTGCCAATCGGGCATTGCACTGAATACAAAGCAAAGGATAACGGGTACGAGAATTATAAGGGCGGCGACCGTCAGGCCCCAGAGCTTACCGTCGCGATGGACAGAATCCATATAAGTTGCAGGCTTTTTCATTATGCAGGTACCCCCTCTAACATTTCTTTTGTAATTTCATATCCGCCGAAAAGGTCGCTGAAAAGAATTGCCGAAGCCATTCCGCAGATAAGACTTATGGGCAGGGCGTAGTCGGTTAGCCAGCGGATATTAAATTTGGTTGATAGAATTCCTAAAATTGCCATAACTACGGCAGATACCACCATTACGCAAACGGGGGTAAAGCCCTGAGCGAAGCCCTGTGAGAGGTAGGTAACGTCACAGAAAACGTAGCCTAAAAAGGCCGAGATCATTCCGAGGAACATAGCGTTTGAGAATATCTCGCCCCACTTCTTGTCCTTCATACCGATCTTGGAAACACCCGACTGAACCTTTTTGGTCATAATGGGAGCAAGCACAAGGCTAAGGGCTATAGACAGGGTCATAACGAGAAGGATGGTAACGTAGTGGGAGGGGTCGACCACCTGCTCACTGCCGATACCGAGGGCTTCGGTAGTATTGTTGGCGGCTATAAGCTCATAGGAAAGGGAGCCGACCACCGAAAGACGGAGCCAGGGCAGGGGAACGCCGAGGGTCTTTGAAAGGACCACGACTCCGAGAAGCACCGCAACGGCAGGGGCTATCGTGAAAACAGCCGAGGAAGAGACCGTCTTTTTGATAGTAGAGCCGGCAATTCCGAGCTGTTTTGCGCGCTTAAGCGCTTTCGCGAGGAAATATATCGACTGACCGAGAACGGCGGCGATAACAATTCCCACAACGATGAAAATTATGTAACTGTTTGCACCAAAAGGCATAATTGCATCTCCTTTTATATGATAAACACTATTATAATATATATTTTCAAAGGTTGCAAGAGGAAACAGTGGGCAGTGGACAGTGGACAGTTGGCAGTGAACAGTGGACAGTGGTCAGAAAAGAGTAACGCCTACGGCGTGAGTAGCGCTACGCGCGAGTAAAAAGAGTAACGGATATCGAAAATAAGACTGCTTCGGTATCCGTCGGCCTTCCCTTGGGGGAAGGGGGACCACGACCCGTAGGGTCGTATTTCCGACCGCAGGGAGGAACATCATTTTGCGCCAAAGGCGCAAATATCGTTTTCGTTTGCGTTCGGAAAACGATGTTGCCTTACGGCAAATGATGTTATGCTTCGCATAAATGATGTTGCG
>SFWF01000106.1 GCA_004560045.1 bacterium
TCGGACTTTTCTCGGCCTTTAACTTTGGCTTCCTCATCGTTATGACGCTGTTTATGCTGGCGTTTAATGCGATCGTATAATAAAAAAGTCCTCCAAAAGGGAGTTGTGGTTAGGGATAAAATTGGCTTTTCAGCGAGATTTGAGGCAAATTTACCCTAAAAACCAAATTTTCACTATGGCGCGCACCCGAAGGTGGGGCTATTCTTTAATAATCTTTCCGTCTTCGTAGATGAAAAAGCCACGTCCCACACCAATGGGCTCGCCCTTTTCGATGCGCTCGGCATAGGCGCGGCGCAGGGTGGTGTCTCTCGGAAGCTCGGAGGGGTCGGTTACGTCTTCAAGACCGAAAACCGTTCGGAAGGTTCCGCTTGAAGCCTCGTATTCGCTAACCTCGACGACGTTAAAATCACCGTAGAAAAGCCCTAAATTAGACTCTTTGGGCAGGAAGGTGAAATTGAAGGGGTAAAGTAGCCAGGAGTTGCAGGTGAAGATCACGGGCTCGTTCTGAAATTCGTCTCTGAAGAACTCTGCCGCCAGCTTATACGCCTCTAAAACCTCGTCGTGAATAAGCTTTCCGCTTCGTGGGATGTGCATATTTATAGCCTTGCTGTCTTTGGGGAGAAGGGTCTCCCCGATTTTATAGTCCTTCTGAAGACGGACGATCTCAAACTGAAGTCTGCCGAGGGCAAAACGGGTCAGCCTGAAATAGCCGGGAAACCACCAGGCAACGTAGGTGCCGTCAAGCTTATAAATTTCTCGGCATTCGTGAAGCTTATAGGTGAGATCCGTAAGGGAGGCGATGAAGATTTCCTCGCTGATTTCCTTTTCCCCATACCTCTCACGGAGCTTTTTCGCAAGGCAGAGGAAGAGAAGGGTCGACAGGGTGTATTCGTGAACCCCCACCACCTCGCTCATAGCCTTTATATGGTCGAGCATCTGCGGATAGTCGCAGGTCTCGCTTTTGTCGTGCTGTGCAAGCAGGCTCAAAAACCAGACCGTTGCGGTTTTGTCGGCGGAAATTTTATCCAAAGCGGATAAAAAGGTGCTCTGCGAATCCGCAGGGAAGGCGAGCTTTGGCATTAAATCAGTTATAAAGCTTCTGAATTCTGACAATGGATTCATTTTCACAGCCTCCGTACAAGACGTTTTTGCGTTAAGCGGATTATATCACTCTTTCGGGCAAAACGCAACTGATTTCAAAAAATGCAGGTCGGTCTGAAATAAAATTGCAAAGTCTCTTGTAAAAATAGTAACAGTATTAAATGTTAGATAAAACAAAAACGGCTACGATTTGTGCTTTTTTCGTAGCCGTTTAACCTTTTTCTAATATTTTAGTCTGCTCGACGCGTCGAGACGTCGCGCCCCACAACATTTTCCGCAAATTCCTAATCACACCCACCCGAAACGGAGGGCTTTTTAGCTTCTTATTTAAGAATTACTTCAGCTTTATCGTCGGTATAAACGATTCGGTCGCCTGAAGAACTTAGCGAATTGATATAGTCGAAGTAGTCTTCTTTGTTTTTAAACGGAACGTCGGCTTTGTTTATTACTTCTTTAGCCTTTGCGGCGTCATCTTTTAGAAGGGTGTGAAGAAGGGCAAGCTGCCATTTTGCACTGTTTACACAAGCATCCTCGGGGTCGGAAATATAGTAGTTGTTTCCGTGCGAACGACCCGTCGATCCTCCTGCAAAAGCGTGAATCACAGGCATAACGCAGGAAAGATCTCCCATATCGGTACTGCCCGACCCCATTTTATTATCGACGTAAAGTTCCTTACCGGGGAAGCATTCTTTAAAGACTTCCTTTGCGATATCGGTGAGGGTAGGATCGTCATTAAGAGGTGCATAGCCGGGCATATCAGTAATATCTACGTTTACGTCCATTGACAGAGCGGCACCTATGAGCGCTTTGTTGATGCGTTTGTTAGATTCGGCAATTCCCTCAAAGTTACTTCCTCTGACGTAGCTCTCCATAGTTACAACTTCGGGAATGGCGTTTACCATATCGCCTCCGCTTGTGATAATGGGATGAAAACGTATTATATCGGCTTCTTTAAAGGTCTCGCGAATAGCGTTGGCGGCATTTATGCCGTTAGTAGCGGCATAAAGAGCGTTTTTTCCTGCCCAGGGACTGCCGCCTGCGTGAGCGGCAACGCCTTTATAGGTGATCTTTTTTGCAATGCATCCTACCGAGCCTCCGGCAAGTGCAAAACCTGTAGACGTGTGCACCATAAAAGCGAGATCTACTCGGTCGAAATACCCTCTGTGAAGAAATTCGGTCTTGCCGCCGAAGTAGCTTATCTTTCCTTCCTTTATAAGACCCATACGGTATTCGATCTCGAGAAGCTCTTCTGCAGGCACCGAGCAGAGCATTATTTTTCCGCAAAGTCCGTCAAGAGCGCCGTCCTCTTTAAGTGCGGCGGCAACTCCCACGAGTGCGGCCGACTGCGCATTGTGACCGCAGGAATGCACGGCTCCCGTTATGGGGTCGGAATCAGGGTGTGCGGGGCAGATAATGGAATCGAGTTCGCCGAGTATCAGAAGGGTAGGACCGGGACGTCCCGTATCGATAACGGTATAAAAACCGGTTATTCCGTCGGCTTTCGTGATACTATATCCGAGATCGGTAAAAATCTTTTCCATGTAAGCGGAGGTTTTAAACTCCTTATATCCTGTTTCGGGATTCTTCCAGATGTAACGTTCGGTATCAAGAATTAACTGACGATGCTTATCAACAAAATCCAAATATTTATTCATACAATCACCTCACGATTATTATAACACGAAAAACCAAAAAAACAACATATAATGGCTTGCAAAACGTCAATTTATGGCTTGCAAGCGTCAATTTATTGTGTATAATTGAATTAGTTGTAACTATATCGGCGGACTTCAGGGAGCTTCTCATTCTCATCATATGTTCGGCGCAGTCGTAGCTTATTTATTCGAGTATCTGCTCGGTATTACTCAGAGCGACGATTCGGCAGGCTACGAAAAGCTTATAATTAAGCCGGCTATAGTTGAACAGATAAATAACCTTTCAGGCAGTATGCAGATTCCCGACGGCGTGGTATCGGTTTCTTATACTAAACGGTTCGATTCGATAACTTTCGAGGTAACGCTGCCCAAGGGTAAGAAGGCAACCTTTATTTATGGCGATGAAAAGCGCAGACTTGAGCCTGGGCTTAATAAAATGATATTCAGAAGAATCAAATAGGGGAGACGGTTATGAAAATCAAAGAAAAAATACAGCTTGGCCTCGAAGGTCTTATTGAGTACGGTCCCATAAATATTGTAGCCTTTGGCGACAGTGTGACCCACGGAGCCTTTGGCGCGGGACAGATAGATTATGAAGCAGTATATTGGAACGTCCTTAAAAAGAAGCTTAATGAATACAGAAATTATGTCCCCGTTAACGTTATAAATGCGGGAATTGGCGGTATCACCGCAGAAGCTTCGATAAAGAGGATCGATTCACAGGTCCTTAATCACAACCCCGATCTTGTTATCGTTTGCTTTGGCCTTAACGATGTCAACGGACCGTATGAGACTTATATTTCGGCTCTTAAAGAAATATTTGAAAGATGCTCTGCGGTAACCGACGTTATATTTATGACGCCGAATATGCTTAATACATATGTTGCCGAGGACACCGAGGAACGTTTTTTGGATTATGCCGCAAAGACGGCGGAAATGCAAGCAAACGGCAGAATGGACAAATATATGAATGCGGCTTGCAATTTGGCAAACAGTATGGGTGTTGAACTT
>SFWF01000107.1 GCA_004560045.1 bacterium
AGTCGATTTTTACGAGCAAGCTTATTAACCAAACGAGAAGCTTCGCTTACAAAAGATGTGATTTGTCAAATGCTCAAAGGATTGCCGGTAAAGAGTATTAGCTTAGATAACGGCTCTGAGTTTGCAGAATTTCGTGCGTTGGAGAAAGAACTTAATACTGAAGTTTACTTCGCAGAACCACACAAGCCGTGGCAACGAGGGACAAATGAAAACACCAACGATTTATTACGGTTCTTTTTCCCAAAAGGCTTTGATTTTCGAACTATCACTCAAGAAACTGTAGATAAAGTTGTCGATCTTATCAACCACCGTCCAAGAAAATGCCTTGACTGGAAAACTCCTGCCGAGGTTTTCGAAGCCGAATGTGTTGCACTTGCTTGACTTTCTGCCCGGGTGTCCGGTGGACACCGTTGCAAAGCAACAGCACCGACCGAGGCGGCAGCCGAGACGCTGTCACGGCTTGCCGTGACTGGGGGATACTTAGGTTTGTAGAAGCCCAAATATATCCCTCCACCGCCGTTCGGCGGTCCCCCTCCCTTTAGGCAAGGGAGGCTATTTTTTAATTACCTCTACAAACCCCGATTTGTCTCTTAAAAAGCAAACAAGCTTTGCATTAGCCTTATTTTCGCGCTTTTGTAGGGCTTGTTTATTTTATTTTTGCTTAATTAATCCGCCTTTGAAGTTGCTGTGTTTTTTTACAGCCACTTTTTTTATTTATCGTTACGCAAAGATTTTTCCCAGCCTAAGATTCTTTCCTTCATTTCGTCAATGCCTAAAATACCGTATGCAAAGCCCTTTTTGATAAGCTCGGGCGGGACGAAATCGTCATATTTTTCAAAAAGCGGCACTTCACCGGGGTATACAAGCTCCAAGGGCTCTATCGGTTGTTTAGCCGTCTCGGCAAGCACCTTGAAAAACTCCTCCTCGGTTGCCTTCATTTTAAACTCGATAAAATAGGGACGTGCCGAGTCGAGACCGGAAAGCCCCAGCTTTTCGGCGCATTTAAGCTTTAAAAAGCGTTCTATCGCTAAAAAGGCGTAGGTTCCGAGCCACGGGAAAAGACACCACATATCCCCGCCTAAGTTAATAAGCGGCTTATGCGTCAGCCCCGAAAGCCGCGCGGCGCTCCTTGCTTCACCAAGTCTTGCGACCGCGTTTTTCATTAAATAGGGGTAGCTTTTTTCCTCGCTTAAAGCCTCCTGCATACGTTCAAGCACACGGGTATTAATGTCCCCGGGGCATTGCCCGAAATAGGCGGGAACCTTGCCCCTAACCTTAGTACAGTAGACAAGGCGGCGCTTATGGTCAACCTCCTCTACAATCCAAACGTGACCCGCGATAGCAATTTTTTCCCCCACGGGCGGCGGCATTACGATTGTGCCTAACTCCTCGGATTCGCTCCTTACCGTGTATTCCTCGTTTTCCTTAAACACGGCGTAAAACTTAAAGGAATTTGTCTGCCGCTCTCCCGAAAGCCCTACAATAAGTCCGCCCTCCTCGGTGCGCTCTATCTGCTCGGTTTCCAATAAATGTCTAAGGAGAATTTTATAGTCCTCCTTAGTAATTCTGTGAAAATAGCTTAGCGACAGCACCCTCTGTGCCAGCGCGGCGGGGGTAAGCTCGCCCGACGAAGCCAAGGTAGCCATTGTCTGGTGGTAGAGTAGACTGTAGGGCAGGCGGTCGGTTTTGGGCGGCTCGACAAACCGCTCCTCTATATAAAGCTGAACAAGGGCTATGCCCTGCAAAAGCTCCCAAGGCATTGTCTCGGGCAATAGCGCCCGCGCCTCGGGCTGTTCCTCACGCATTACAAACCACATTTCGGGCGGAAGATCACGCCTGCCGGTGCGCCCCATTCGCTGTAAAAATGAGGAGACCGTAAAGGGCGCGTTTACCTGAAAGGCGCGCTCCAGTCTTCCTATATCAATACCTAACTCCAATGTGGCGGTGGTGACGGTGGTCATATTCTGCTCGTCGTCCTTCATAACCGCCTCGGCGGTCTCCCTGAATGAGGCGGAAAGGTTGCCGTGGTGAATAAGAAAACGGTCGGGCTCGTGCCGCGCCTCGCAGTAACCGCGGAGCGTTGTGGTTACCGCCTCGCACTCCTCCCTTGAATTTACGAAAACAAGGCATTTTTTGCCTTTGGTATGCTCAAAAATATAGCCGAAGCCGGGGTCGGAGTTTTCGGGCGCGGTATCGGTTTTCATATCAAGCGCGGGCAGAGCGGGGGCGTTTCGGTTCTCGCCCGATTCGGCACCCGGGGTGGTGAAAAAATGCTCCATTGAAAGCCGCCATTTTATTCCCTTTGTCTCGATTTTGGGGATAACCGTACCCTTGCCCGTACCCGCCGCCAAAAATTCCCCCGTGCCGACAGGGTCGCCTATCGTAGCGGAAAGCCCGATTCTGCGCGGGTTTACGCCCGCAAGCCTTGACAGTCTTTCAATAAGGCAGAGGGTCTGCCCGCCGCGGTCGCCCCGCATAAGGGAATGTACCTCGTCTATCACGATAAACCGCAAATCCCCGAAAAGCTTTGGTATAAAGGCGTGCTTGCGTAGTAACAGCGCCTCTAAGGATTCGGGGGTTATCTGCAAAATGCCCGACGGATTTTTTAAAAGCTTTTGCTTGTGCGACTGGGAAACGTCCCCGTGCCAATGCCAGACGGGTATCTCTGCCTCGGCACAAAGGTCATTGAGCCTTAAAAACTGGTCGTTTATAAGGGCTTTAAGCGGTCCTATGTATAACGCTCCCACAGAGCTCGGAGGGTCCTCGGAAAAGAGGGTAATTATGGGGAAGAACGCCGCCTCGGTCTTGCCCGAAGCGGTGGAAGCCGACAGCAGCACGTTCTCGTCCGTGTTGAAAACAGCGTCCGCCGCCGCCACCTGTATGGCTCGCAGCGATTCCCAGTTGTTGCGGTAAATAAAATCCTGCACAAAAGGCGCATATCTGTCAAAAATGTTCATACTATCTCCGTTTATACTAAGTTCATATCGTTCTATAGACAAAGACGGAGGATAGAATTTCGTCAATAAGGTAACTGCGTTTACCTTGGAAAGCGACCGCCGCAATGCTTGGTGCCTTGCAAGGGAGCTTGACGACGAGTGACGTAATTATAGCTTTCGAATTTGTCTATAGGTTGATATGAACTTAGTATTATAACTCAAATTCAGCAAAATCCCCGTCCGTTTTTTCTTCCTTTTCGGTCTCGGCATAACGGAACTCCTGCGAACCCAGCAGCTCCTTGACCTTTACCGAAGGATTCTGATAAATAATGTCAAGCAGTTCAATAAAATCCCTTATTACCTCTCTTGGAGTAATGTTGGTGTCCGCACCTATCCTGCCGTATTCTATCTTTATAAAGTCAATAAGGTCGTCCTGAGTAAGAGTGCGTTCGTAATCAAAAAGCCCTGCGTGAATATCCGCCAGCTTTTCAACAAGCACCAGCATTTCCTCATAGGTAAGTGGCGAGAGCCTTATAACGGGCGCAAGCATATCCTTAACGCCCTCCCTGCCGAACCTGCCTTCTGCAAGCCTTGACCGCAGCGCCTCATAGCTGTATATGCCCCTCCTTGTGTCCTCAACGCATTGGGGCGTACCGCCCATAATTATGCCCATATACCTTGCCTTGCCCTGCAAAGCATCGTTGTACATAGCAAGTATCTTTTCATAGTTGTACTGCCTTGTAATGCCGTTTGGTATCTTGTAAATGTTAACAAGTTCGTCAATAAGCACAAGCATACCGCTGTACCC
>SFWF01000108.1 GCA_004560045.1 bacterium
TCTTAAGGACGAAATGCCTAAAAAAGCAAATTTTTGCGGCCTAATGTGTTAAAAAGCCGTGGTACGCGACAGCGTTACCACGGCTTTTTGCCTTTTATTATGCTAAAAATTTATCTTTTTTTACTATTTAAGCCTTTCGATAAGTCCGCCCAGCAGAGGCTCGAACTTAACTCCGTACCAGTGCTCCTTATCGGGGCTTGTGTATTTAATACAATCGCAGGTAAAGTCTGCCGCGATGGTTGCCGCCTCAAAAGGGGTCTTGCCCCGCATAAGAGCTCCCGTAAATACCGAAGCGTAAACGTCTCCCGTGCCGTGACAGCCGCCGGATATCTTTTCGTGCTCGTAAAAACGGATCTCGTCCTTTTCACATACCGCAACGCCGGTCTTACCCTCGGTCAGAGCCGCTCCGGTAAGAATTACCGTACCGTTAAAGAATTTTCGGAGTTCTTTCATAAGGCCCTCGATAAACTCGCGGTCGTACTCGGTCTTATATTCCGTGTCGGTTAAAAGGCAGGCCTCGGTGATATTGGGGAGAATATAGTCGGCCTCACGGCAGAGCGCCTTTATAGCCTGAACGTAGTTATTATCAAAGCCGTAATAAAGCTTTCCGCCGTCAGCCATTGCGGGGTCGACTATTCTGAGTCCGCCGTCGGTCAGACATTCGTTCATTATCTCCTTAACGTAGCTGACCTGAGCCTTGTTGCCGAGGTAGCCCGTATAAACGGCCGAAAATTTGATGTTTTCCTTGTTCCATACGTCCTTTATTTTCGGAATTTCCTCGGTCAGGTCACAGAAGGTGAAGCTGTCGAAGGCGGTATGTGTCGAAAGAACGGCAGAGGGGATGACCGCCGTCTCTATTCCGCAGGCCGATATTATCGGCAGGGCTACCGTCATAGAGCACTGTCCAACGCAAGAAGCGTCCTGAATGGTTAAAATACGTTTGTAATCCATAGAATCATCTCTTAAAATTTAATACAGTAATTATATTCCCGCAAAAGTATGCTGTCAAGATTTTTTACAGTAGGCGTCCTATTCGGCATAAAGCTTATCGGAAATACTTTTCATTACCGTTTGGTCGACCTTTAAAATCTGTAGGTCGTAGGTCAAAAGTCCGTTAGTCTCGTCCTAAACGTCCCGCAAGCTTAGTTTTCATAATTTCTCATTTAAATTGTTTTTTTGCGCTTAAGGGGAGGAAGCTGTGCCAAAATTATGGCGGCAAACATTATTACGCAGCCGATACCCTCTCTGAGAGTGGGGACCTGCTGCAGGACCACCGCGCCCGAAAGAACCGCGAAAACCGATTCGAAGCTCATGGTTATGGCGGCAATGGTGGCTTCGGTGTGCTTTTGTGCTACAGCCTGAAGGGTAAATGCGACTCCGCTTGAAAGAACGCCTGCGTAGGCTATGGGGAGCCAGGCCTTTACGATGCTTCCGAGATCGGGTGTTTCAAAAATAAAGGCAGGTATCGCCGTAGCGGCTCCGACAAACAAAAACTGTATACAAGAAAGCTTTATGGGATCTACCTCGGGCGATACCTTACCGAGGGCTATAATATGTCCCGTGTAAACTATGGCACAAAGCAGTACGAGTCCGTCTCCAAGGGAAATGGAAAGGCTTTCCGACATACAAAGCATATAAAGACCGACCAGCGCAAGACCTACCGATATCCATACGTTTAAAGAGGGGCGGTCTTTAAATAAAAGTCCGCAAACGGGCACTAAAATAACGTAAAGAGTGGTTATAAAGCCCGCCTTACCGACGGTAGTGTATTTTATTCCGATCTGCTGAAGATTGGAGGCCACGAATAAAAATGCTCCGCAAACGATTCCCGAAACAAAAAGCTTTTTAAAACTGCATTTTTGAACGGGGCGATAAGCCTGACGCTTCTTTTCGAAAAGATCTTTAAAAAATATAACGGGTAAAAGAACGATTCCACCGATAAGAAATCTTACCGAAGCAAAGGTAAAGGGGCCGTTATGCTCCATTCCCGCCGACTGAGCCACGAAGGCACTGCCCCAGATAAAGGCCGCAAGCATTAACTGCGCGGTACCGAGCAGGTTTTTATTTTTTGCCGTCGACATATTTTACCCCCATTCTCGCCGTAATTCCGTCCTTGCCGTTTACGACCGTTTTAAAATAATATACCCTTTCGTCGCCTTCGGTAAAGGCGTCACTCATATATATATCTACAGTTTCTCCGTAAGGAGCCTCGCTGATATAATTCATCTGACAGGAGGACATCCAAAGCTTTTCACGGTCGGGTAGGTAATCGAAAAGCATATCGAAATAGCGGGTGTTGTTCATGTGGCGGTTTTTGTCTATATCCGAATACATAACCCGTTTTTCGCCGACCTTATTAAGCTCGGTATCGGGAGAAAGTCTGAAGCGGGTCGGTGTAGAAAGCTCGATGATCTCGCCCGTACCGTAGCTGTCTACGCTGAAATCGCTTCCTTTTATAAAAGAGCGGCTTTCAAGGTCTATAAGCGCCCACATCATCTGACAGCGAAGGACCGTATCCTCGCCGCTTTTTATTTCGAAGCTTCTCGGGAAGGTGACCCCTCTGCCGGAGGTGGCCCAGGTATAAACGGTAAGAGGCTCGTATTCCCTTAAGGGCCTGAAGACCTCCAACGCGGTACGGCTTACGATAAAGCTTTTCTTTTCGCTCATAAGCTGCTGATAGGAGGGGCCGCATATACGCATATTTTCGTCGACCGTATCCTGTAAAAATCTAATTACGGCAGTAGGCGTCGCGTTACAGTTTATATCTATATCGTGGGCGCCGACCGAAATTTTTCTTTCAAATGCCATAGTTTTTTCCTTTCTAAACGGGGATATACTCGAATAAATAATATACAAAGGGGGAGAGAAGTATTGCGGGAAGGTAGTTTGCAACCTTAATTTTCGCTATTCCCGCAATATTAAGTCCGAGTCCCATAATTATGACCGAGCCTACGCAGGTTATTGCACCTATGGCTCCCTCAGACAGTACGGGCTCCAAAAAGCCTGCACAAAGAGCGATCGCTCCCTGATAAACGGTAAGCGGAATAAAGGAAAATATAGTTCCGATTCCGAAAGCCGAGCCAAACATTATGGCGGCGGTAAAGTCTAATATCGATTTTGTGTAAAGGGTGGTGTTATCGCCCGTAAGACCTGCCGATATGGACCCCATTATGGCCATAGCTCCGACACAGAAAAGCAGCGATGCCGAAACGAAGCCCTCGGTAAATTTATTTCCGTCCGAGCCCCGGCTTAGAAGGGAGGACATTTTGTCGCCGAGTCCCGAAAGATGACGATCGATATCTATAAGGGTTCCGAGTACCGCGCCGACCACCATCGAAACCACCGCAATAAGGGGGTTGGTCTTTCCGATCATTCCGTCTATACCTATATATATGGTACAGAGTCCGATTCCGGTCATGACCGCCTTATTAAGCCTTTCGGATATGCCCTTCTTAAAAAGAAGTCCTAAAAGAGAACCGATTATTACGGCAACGGTATTTACAAGTACGCCTAACATGTTATCATTCCTTATATTATGCAATGTATGCCAAAATATATTTTACCACTTTAATTTTTAAAATCAAGTTTTATATTGAAATATAAATTATATATGTTATAATAAATAAAGTTTTATAAGGAGAGGGATAATTTTTGGGAATTATTGAAATAGCCTCTATTGCCGTCGGCCTTGCCATGGATGCCTTT
>SFWF01000109.1 GCA_004560045.1 bacterium
TTACTACGCCTGCGGCGAGACCGACGAGAAGATTGAAATGCTACCCCAGACCGACGCGGTTAAGGACAAGGGTTATGAAATTCTATATCTTACCGAAAATGTCGACGAATTCGCCCTTAAAATGCTCGGCGAATATGACGGCAAGAAGTTTATGAACATATGCGACGATAACTTAAATCTCGATAGCGAGGACGAGAAAAAGGCGCTCGAACAAGAGAACACCGCCGCAAAGGATATGTTCGACTTAATGAAGGAAAGCATAGGCGACGGCATAAACGGAGTAAGGTTTACAAATAAGCTTAAAAAGCACCCCGTATGTCTTACAAGCGAGGGCGGAATTTCACTTGAGATGGAAAAGGTATTAAATTCTATGCCCGGCGCGGAGGGAAACAAGGTTCAGGCAAAATTGGTGCTTGAAATCAACGCGGAGCATCCGATTGCCGAAAAGCTTAAAACGCTTTATAACGAGGATAAGGATTTGCTCGGAAAATACGCAAAGCTCCTTTACGGCGAGGCGTGTCTTATCGGAGGTAAGAGCGTACCCGACCCCGCGGAACACAGCGCGCTCGTCTGCGAGCTTATGACGAAATAGATAGATATAATAAGGGACTGTAAAAAAACACAGCAACATAGAAGGCGGATTAATTAAGCGAAAATAAAATAAACAAGCTCGGCAAAAGCACGAAAATAAGGCTTTTGCCGAGCTTGTTTGCTTTTTAAGAGACAAATCGGGGTTTGTAGAGTTAATTCGGAATTCGGAATGCGTAATTCGGAATTAAATAACGCGAAATTGAGGTATTTATAGGCGAAACATAAAGATATTTTGTAGGGTCGGGCGTCCTCGACCGACCGAATAGCAACACAACAAACCAAACGGGACGTCGAGGACGCCGTCCCCTACAAAAGCTTACTTAGCCCACGTAGGGGACGATACCCACATCGTCCCGTAATCACCCCTACAAACCCCAAATTATTTTTTACAGCCCCGTTATGCCTTAGTTTATCGCTTATTAAGGTACTCCACGTATTCTTCAAGGCACATATTAAGCCTGTTCATTTCCTTTGCGGCGTTTATGCCGACAAAGCGGTAATGCCACGATTCGTGAATTACCCCCGTAATCGACTGCTTTTCGCCGCTGTAACGCATAACAAAGCCGTAATCCGCGGCGTGCTGTTGCATCCAGGTATACATCTCGGTGGTTTCAAACTTATCGTCCGCCATATTAAAGTCGGCGGCAAGCCCTGTGTGATGCTCGCTTGTACCCGGTCTTGCTACTACAGTCGCCGCCTCGTCCTCCGCTTTGTCGGCGGGAACACCCTTTGCAATCTGGCGGTCTACCTGCTTTTTAAAAAGCATATTCTGCGTGCTGTAGGAGCGGTAGGGCGACCAAACGTATAGCTTTACTCCGTCCGCCCATGCGGCTTCAATCATCGCCTGCATATAAGGCCAGACATCCTTATCTATCTGCTTTAGAGAGCCGTTTATATACTTATCGGGAATGGTGGTTAAATTGCCCTCGTAATCGTAATCCTCGGGCAGTGGATTTTCACCGTTCACAAGCAAAAGCTTGGTGTAATTCGCGTCAAGCCCGTTAGGTCCTGTTTCGGGATAACTCGGAGTCGAGGACTGTTCGGACGAAACCTCCGACGCACCGGAAACGTCCGATACATCAGAAACGCTGTCGCTTTGCAGGCTGCTTACTTCAGACGAATTATTATCCTTTTCGCCGCCCGACATTACCGCCTTTACCGCAAAGACGATAAGCAGAATAACAGCCGCTAATATCACGGCGCAGACCGACAGAAAAATCCTGCGCCGTATGATCGCTTTATGTCTTTGAGCTTTAGTCATATTATCCCCTCGCTATTCGTCAAGCTTTAATACCGCCATAAACGCCTCCTGCGGTACCTCGACCGT
Organism: bacterium; assembly: GCA_004560045.1. Classification (GTDB taxonomy): domain Bacteria; phylum Bacillota; class Clostridia; order Oscillospirales; family Acutalibacteraceae; genus SFWF01. The sequence continues at coordinate 1,919 of SFWF01000109.1, forward strand.
GCCTAAGCGGCGCATACGCTTTTTACCCTCTTTTTGCTTTTCAAGCAGCTTTTTCTTTCTCGTTATATCGCCGCCGTAGCACTTTGCAAGCACGTCCTTGCGGAGCGCCTTTACGGTCTCGCGGGCGATAATCTTGCCCGAAACCGCCACCTGAATGGGAACCTCAAAAAGCTGTCTCGGGATATAATCCTTAAGCTTTTCGGCGATTTTACGCGCCCTTGTATAGGCGTTATCGGAATGAACTATAAAGGAAAGGGCGTCCACAACGTCGCCTGCCAGCATTACGTCAAGCTTTACAAGCTTGGACTTTTCATAGCCCTTTGCCTCGTAATCATAGCTGGCGTAGCCCTTTGTACGGGACTTAAGGGCGTCAAAAAAGTCATACACAATCTCGCCCATAGGCATAACATAGTGAATATCCACGCGGTCGCCCATATATTTCATATCGGTGTAAACCCCGCGCCGCTCCTCGCACAGCTGCATAATAGCCCCCACATAATCGCTCGGGCTGTAGATATGCACATCGGCGACAGGCTCCAACGCCTCGGCTATAACCGCGGGGTCGGGGTAGTTGGTCGGGTTGTCCACCGTCACGGTCTCGCCGTTTGCAAGGACAAACTTATATTCCACGCTCGGGGCGGTGGTGACAAGGTCTAAATTGTATTCCCGCTCTAAGCGCTCCTCGATAATCTCCATATGAAGAAGTCCCAAAAAACCGCAGCGGAAGCCAAAGCCCAGCGCGGTAGAGCTTTCGGGTTCAAAGAGCAAGGACGCGTCGTTAAGGCTAAGCTTTTCAAGCGCGTCTCGAAGGTCGGGATACTTTGCACCGTCGGCAGGAGAAATTCCGCAGAAAACTACGGGGTTTACCCTGCGGTAGCCCTCAAGCGGCTCGCTTGCGGGATTTTCGGCTAAGGTCACGGTGTCCCCCACCCGCGCCTCGTTTACGGTTTTAATCGAGGCGGTAAGATAGCCTACCTCCCCCGCCTCCAGCACCTCGCAGGGCTCCATAGAGGTGGCGCGCTTTCTGCCTATCTCCACCGTGTCGAAATTAGCACCCGTCGCCATCATACGGATTTTATCCCCCGTTTTAAGCCTTCCGCTCATAACGCGGAAATATACCACAACTCCCTTGTACGGGTCGTAATATGAGTCGAAAACAAGCGCGGTCAGGGGAGCGTTCACGTCCCCCTTGGGAGCGGGAATATCTGTTACAATGCGCTCCAAAACCTCCTCGACATTGACCCCCGTTTTAGCCGAAATAAGGGGAGCTGTGTCGGCGGGGATACCGATAACGTCCTCAATCTCCGCCTTTACCCGCTCAGGCTCGGCGGAGGGAAGGTCGATTTTGTTTATAACCGGCAGAATTTCAAGCCCGTGGTCAACCGCTAAATAGGTATTTGCAAGGGTCTGTGCCTCGATTCCCTGGGACGCGTCCACCACAAGCACCGCCCCCTCGCAAGCCGCAAGCGAGCGGGAAACCTCGTAATTAAAGTCAACGTGTCCGGGCGTGTCGATTAAATTAAGCTCGTATTCCTTGCCGTCTTTCGCCTTATAATAAAGGGTTACCGCGTGCGCCTTTATGGTAATGCCGCGCTCGCGCTCTAAGTCCATACTGTCTAAAAGCTGTTCCTCCATATCGCGCTCCGCGACCGACTGTGTAAGCTCCAACAGCCTGTCTGCAAGGGTGGACTTGCCGTGGTCGATATGGGCGACAATGCAGAAATTTCTTATATTTTCAAGCGGAAAGGACAATTTTTTCTCTCCTTTAAATCTGTATTAC
>SFWF01000030.1 GCA_004560045.1 bacterium
CCATAATTTCTATTGGAATGATAACGGTGACTTAGTAATAATCTTTGATAAATACGAGGTTGGTCCCGGCTCAATGGGAACTCCCGAATTTGTTATAGACAGAGATGTCATTAAGGATATTTTAAAATCGGAGTTTAAAGACATTATTTTATAATGTGGAGGTTATTTCTTTTACAAAATCTATTGAAAAACCAAATTGATTTAATTATAATATCATTAAACCTCTACGATAAGGTTTGAAATAAAAGGAATGGGGAGTTTTGTGAAAGAGATGAAAGCGCTGAATCTCGAGGAATTGACCGTTGAACAAAAGCTCGGTATGGTTTTGTGTTGTCTTGTTCATAACAGAAAAACCGAAGAGGAAACCGAAGCAAATATTCAGTACGTTTTGAACCTGGCCAAGAACCATAGTATAGGTGCCGTTTTTGTATTGCCGGACTTAAAAAACAGAGATGCGGTCATCGCGAGAATTAAAGAAGCGGCCGACTATCCCGTGCTTATCCTCTGTGACGCCGAAAGAGGCTTTCCCGCAGAAGGATATGAAAAAATAGGAGCACATAACGCCATCGGTACCTGCAACACCGCCGAGAGCGCCTATGCCTTTGGTAAGGTTACGGCAGTTAATGCCAGAAAGGCGGGCTATAACGTAGTTTGCGATCCCGTGCTGGATATGACCGACGAAAACTGCACCTGCGGCGGCACCATAAGAAGCATTGGCGGCGATAAATACAGGGTGACCGAGCTCGCTTTAGCCGAGGCGCAGGGCATGCACGACGGCGGCGTTCTAACCGTTGCCAAGCATTATCCCGGCGCAACAGGAAATCCCCGTATCGATTCTCATATGGCCGAAAACAGCTCCGATATTTCTGTCGACGAGCTGATCGATTATTATTTATATCCGTATACAGAGCTTAATAAAAAAGGCCTTTTAGACGGCATTATGACGGGACACGACCGTCTAAACCGCATTGACCCCGATTTCCCTACCAGCCTTTCGAGGAAAAGCATCGGTATAATCAGAGATTTAGGCTTTGAGGGCTTTGCTATCACCGACGCGCTTTGTATGGCAGGCGTAGTTTCTAAATTCGGTTGGGTTCCCTGCCGAGGTATGGCTATTGCAGGCGGTAACAGTCTTGCCCTAGTTTGGGGTAGCGGAGAAGTAGGATATACCTCTATGCTGCAGTGCTATAAGGACGGACTGATCCCCGACGATATGTTGGATTCTGCCGTATCTTACGTGATTGCCGCTCAGCAAAAGGTTATGCTTCTTGATACTACGGCAGAAATTACCGAAGAGGATAAGATCAACTATAACAGATTAAATACCGACGGAGTTTACGCCAAAACCGACGAGGGACTGAGCGTTGCTTTACCGAAGGACAAAAAGCATTACTTCGTCATTCTGTGTGATAACGAAGCGGACCTTAATAACGGTGAGATCAGCGTTGCTACCATGCAGGATGCCTGGTATGACCCCGCACGAATTGCAGAAAGACTAAAGGCGCTTTATCCCGATTCGGGCTACCGTATCGTAAAGGAGTTTCCTGCACAGGGTGATATTCAGCGAATCGTTGAGGATAACCTTCTCTATGATGACGTCGTTTTCGTCACCTTCATCGATACGAAGGCCTACATTGGGGTTGAAAACTTTGCACCCAGAGTATATTCTCTTGTTGAAGCCCTTCAGGTAACCAACCGAGTATCTACTATTTTGCATTTCGGTAATCCCTTTGTTTTAGAAGATTTCGTTCACGTTCCGCGCATTATTATAGGCGGAACCGCTCCCGCGGCCGTAGAAGCGGGACTGAAGGTGCTTTCGGGCGAATATCCTGCAAAGGGAAGCCTTACATATGACGTTAAATTTAAATAACAAACCCTATCGGCCATCAGATTTTACAAAGAAAAACGCCCATCCGTTACACACGGAAGGGCGTTTAGTTTTGGTTTTAAATTTAGTCTTCGTCCAGCTCGCGGGCGACCTCAGCCGCCTGAGTTTCGGGGTCGAAGTTGTACATAGGCTCGATATTCTCGCCCTTCTTGGTTCTTCGCAGATAGTTTTTGGTTATCTTGACAACAAGAGGTGACAGAGCCAAAACGCCTATCAGGTTGGGGATCATCATAAGTCCGTTGAAGGTATCCGAGATGTCCCAAGCGAGGGAAGAGGTAAGAACTGCTCCGAGAATAACGGTGCATACATGGATAATGCGGAAAACGACGGTGGTCTTAGCTCCGAAGAGATATTCCCAGGCCTTAGAGCCGTAGTGTGACCAGCCGAGAACGGTTGTAAAGGCGAAGAGGAACATAGCGATAGCGATGAACTTCTCGCCGATGCCGCCCCAGGAGAATACCGAGTTGAATGCACCTCCGACTAAGGTCGCGTCGGTATAGCCTTCGGCGATCTCACCGGTTACGGCATTGAATACGCCGCCGTGAAGGCCGCCTGCGGTAAGGATAACGAGGGCGGTCATGGTGCAGACGATCATAGTGTCGGCAAAGACCTCGAAGATACCCCACATACCCTGCTTAACGGGTTCTTTAATATTGGAATTGGAGTGAACCATAACCGAGGAGCCGAGACCTGCTTCGTTGGAGAAAACACCGCGCTTGAAGCCCTGAGTTACGACCTTGCTTATGATAACACCGATACCGCCGCCGACGAAAGCCTCGGGAGCAAAGGCGTTTACGAAAATAGCCTTTAATGCGGGAATGATATTAGCGTAGTTAACTCCGATTATAATAAGACTTCCGAAAACGAAAAGCACGACCATAAAGGGAACGATCTTTTCGGCAACGCTTGCGATTCTCTTAAGACCGCCGAGGGTGATAAGAGCGGTTAAAGCCATAATTATAGCGCCGAGAATTATATTATAAAGGGAAACTCCCTCGAATACCTCGATAGAGGAAAGGGCAGACACGTCGAAGGCAGAGGCTACGTTGGTAACGATCTTGTTTACCTGACCCATACTTCCGATACCGAAGGAAGCAAGCATAGTGAAGATACAGAAAAGAACGGCGAGGATCTTTCCGATATGCTTCATACCCTTCTTTCTGCCTAAACCGTCGGCGAGGTAGTACATAGCGCCTCCCGACCATTCGCCTTTTTCGTTTTTACGACGGAAATAGATACCGAGAACGTTTTCGGCATAGTTTGTCATCATACCGAAGAAGGCGGCCAGCCACATCCAGAAAACGGCACCTGCGCCACCGATACAGATAGCGGCGGCAACACCTGCGATGTTACCTGTTCCTACCGTTGCGGCAAGAGCGGTACAAAGGGCCTGAAAGGGAGAGATAGGGCCCTTTTCCTTACTGTGCTTGATTACGTGCTTCTTGAAGAGACTACCGAGAGTGTTTTTGAACCACAGACCGATATGTGATACCTGAAAAAACTTAGTCAGTACGGTAATTATAATACCGGTACCGATAAGAAGGATCAGGCCGAACATACCCCAAACGACGCCGTTAATTTCGCCGTTTACACTTTCTATGGCCTTGAGAATTTGTTCCATAGTGAGAACCTCCTATAAATATTCGTTAAACCAACAAAATAAAAATCACCGCGTATCCTTCGGATAGCGGTGAAACAGAGAAGCAGTAATAAAGATAAGCAGTATCTTTAAAAAATAAAAAATCTGTCCTTTTGCCTGAGAGATTGTGATTACCCTTGCCCCTTCGGCATTCGCGTGTAGCGAACTTCTCCAGATTGCTATCCGTCAACAGTCCCCGTCTTTCGACACCCGAGAGTATTACCCCTTTGGAAAGGTATAAACCTTATCTCCTGCTGATTTCATATAGCGCATATTCAGTTTAACGGAGGTATATTAACACTTTTTTTGTCGATTGTCAAGAGTTAAACAAAAAAATTATGTAATAATACCGTTTATCATATCCTTATAGAAGTCATCGTCCTTTATTTTTATTACGTATTTATGCCGTCCCAAAGGATCGGGAGTGAAGGTATTGCTGCCGTTTAAAGGGTCGACCGAGGCGGTACCTGCTACGGTATCGTAGCCTGCGGCCTTTTCGTCCCCTATTACTGCAAGAAGGACGGTCATAGGGTCCCAGGAGCTTCTTCCCTCGGGACAGCCCCAATCGCAAAGAGCGTCGTAAAGATGATCGTTTTTATTAAGGGTTCCGCCCGTAATTACCGAATTACCGACCTCAAAGCCCAAAAAGGTCACGGGGACGGGACATTTTTCACAGAATACGCTTCCGCCCACACGGGAACGGAGATTATTGTTAAAATTGTGCTCGTTTCCCACGGGGCAGTCCCATTTTCCAGCCATAACCCAGAACTTTTTGACCTTTTCCTTTACCAAAACCGTTCCGCTAAGAGGAGAAATATCGTCGGGAGGACTTAAAAGCAGATTAGCAACGACCTGCAAAAAGCCGATCTCGATTATCTCTACGGGCTCCTCCGCTTCGGCTAAAAGCCTTCTGTAAAGGCGGACTCCGTCCTCGGCATCCGAGTTGCTTTTATAGTTTAGTGCATAATTTGAAAGACGACCCTGATATCTGTGCTGATCCCCCATAAAGTCGGTTCCGGACAGGTCGATACCGATAGGTATGCCGCTGAGGCCCTCCTTAGCAAGAAAACCGTCTAAGGACGACACAGATTTTTCCATACAGGCGTTTATAACGACGCCGATAAGCTCGACCTTTTTATCCTTTACGGCGCGGCAAAGAAGTCTAAGGGCTACCACATCGTCACAGTCGGTCCACCAATCGGTACCAAGTATAAATTTTCTCATAAAAAATCCTTCTTTCTTCTTTTAAGGCTTTGGGTCGAGAACTTCGCTGAGTTTCGGGATAGACGGCGCCGCACCCTGACGGGAGACGGTTATGGAGGAGGCGAGACTTGCGGTTTTAAGGGCTTCTTCGGGAGATTTACCACGGCTTATTTCGGCAATAAAGAAGCCGACGAAGGTATCGCCTGCGGCGGTTGTGTCTACCGCTTTTGCGGGAAACGCGGTCTGTGTAAGCACTGAGTCTCCACAAAGATATACCGAGCCTTTTTTACCGAGGGTTATAACTGCTCTAAGCTCGGGATAGCTCTCGCTCAAAAACCTTTTAAAGCCCTCCGTACCATTTTCTCCCGAAAGCCCCTCGGCCTCTATCTCGTTTACGATAAGGCAGTATATTTTTTCAAGACCTATCGAACGGATATTTTCGGTAAAGGGGGCAGGATTTAAAAATATTTTCATACCCTTTTCCGCGGCGCGGTTTATAATATATTCAAGGTTGTTTATTTCGTTTTGCAAAACGATATAATCGCCCTTATTAAAATTCGAAAGAACGCGATCGACATAGTCGGCGGTTAGGGCGTGATTGGCACCTGCAAAAAGGACGATACAGTTTTCACCGCTTTTGTCGACCTGAATTATGGCCTGACCCGTAGGCTCGTCTACCACGTTTATATAGGAAAGGTCGACCCCTGCCGACTTCATAAAATCGGTGAGCATTGAGCCGTCTTTACCGACGCAGCCCGCGTGATAAACCGAAACACCTGCATTTGCGAGAGCTATCGACTGATTAAGTCCCTTGCCGCCGACGAATTTATTCATCGAGTCGGCCGAGATAGTTTCCCCCGGTTTTACGATATGGTCAAGAGAATAGACGAGATCGATATTTAAGGAGCCGAAATTAAGAATTTTCATTTTATGCCTCCCCAAAAAAGATGCTAATTCAGCATAACATAAATAAACGTATTCTACAAGCATTTTTTCGATTTATATATAGCGGCATTGTAAATGAAATTAAATTTAAATTAAATTTGACATTAAAAAGCGTTGCTTTTTTATGGATTATGTGATAATATATATATTCGGATTTAACATATTATATATAAAGAAGATGATTTTATGGCACTACTTTCTGTATCTATCGCGCTTTTGGCAGGTCTTTTAATGACCCGCGCCTTCAAGCCCTTAAAGCTCCCCTCGGTAACGGCTTACCTTATCGCGGGCGTACTTATCGGACCTTACTGTTTAGGTCAGCTCGGAATCGAAGGTCTCGGCTTCACCTCGGGCGAAGCGGTATCGGCCCTTTCGGTCGTATCCGAGGTCGCTCTCGGCTTTATCGCCTTTTCCATCGGTAATGAGTTCATTATAAGCGACCTTAAGAAAACCGGTAAGCAGGCCCTTATTATCGGCGTTTTGCAGGCCGTCGTCGCAATGCTTCTGGTTGACGCCGCCCTTATCGGAATGCACTTTATTATGCCCGACAAATTAAGCCTTGCGCAGGCCCTTACTCTCGGCGCTATCGCCACCGCAACCGCTCCTGCCGCGACCCTTATGGTCGTTCGTCAGTATAAGGCTAAGGGTCCTCTTACCAAGCTTCTCCTTCCCATCGTTGCCCTCGACGACGCGGTAGGCCTTATCGCCTTTGCGGTATCCTTCGGAATTGCAAAGACCCTTGTAAGCGGCGAGATCGACCTTGTCTCCATACTCGTTAACCCTCTTGTCGAGATCGTCTGCTCCCTTATTCTCGGCGCAATTATGGGATGGGTACTGACCCAGCTCGAAAAGCTTTTCAACTCCAATACCAACCGTCTTAACCTTACCATTGCGATCGTTTTCCTCACCGCTTCCCTTTCGATGCTGGAGTTCCATATCGGACCCGTACAGATTCATTTCTCCTCTCTTCTTACCTGTATGATGCTTGGTACCGTTTTCTGCAACATCTGTCCCCTTTCCAACGACCTTATGGCCTCTACCGACAAGTGGACCTCCCCCGTATTCGCCCTTTTCTTCGTTATAAGCGGCGCAGAGCTTGAGCTCGGCGTATTTACCGACTGGGCAATCGTTATAATCGGCCTTGTATATATCGTATTCCGTTCCCTCGGTAAGTATTTCGGAGCCGCAGGAAGCGCAAAGCTTACCCACTGCTCGCCTCAGATAGTCAAATATCTCGGCATTACCCTTCTGCCTCAGGCGGGTGTTGCCCTTGGTATGTGCGCTACCGCAATGCAGCTCGGAGCAGAGGGTAACCTTATAAGAAACATTACCCTTTTCGCCGTACTTATTTACGAGCTCTTCGGACCCGTATTTACCCGTATTGCCCTTACCGCCGCAGGCGAAATTCAGCCTATGTCCGACGAGGTCCATCACCGCCGTCAGAACAAGCTTGAAGCCGCCAAGGAACAAGAGAAATAGTAAAAATCCGCGCCCTTACGGGTGCGGATTTTTTTGGCTTAAAGAATAGCATATTGTTTTCGGTTACCTTAATAAGCTCGTATATAAAAGCCTCCCGAAATAGATTTATTTAAGTTTATCATACTTTATGTATTTTTAAAAGAGAATATAGGGTAGAAAGATAAGAGGAATTATGATATAATCTTAAAAAACGCAAAAGGAGGGGCTTTTTTGACCGAAATTGTTATTAAATACCGAAGAGTTAATTTTGGTATACTTATAAAAAAGGACGGCAAGATATTCTCTGCCGTTACCGATAAAGAGACCGAGGAGGAATATATTCTTCACAGGGTCGAAAGTGCGGCAGGACCCTTTGTGGGACAGGTCAGGCTCGATTCTGAGGAGGTTATCGACAGAATCTCGGCGGCCTGCTTCGAGCCGGAGGTTTTTAAAAGCAAGATCACAAAAGCGGTTATAGCCTACTGCCTTAAAAAATACGGAGACAGTCCCGAGCATCTGTGGGAGCGTGCCCCCGATAACGCAATTCTGAGACGCAGCGACAACAAAAAGTGGTATGCCGCGATACTTACTATAAAGGAAAGCAAGCTCGGACTCGGCGGCGATAAAGAGGTAGAGATAATCGATCTCAGGCTTCCTCCCGAGGCTATGGCGGCCACTGTCGACGGGGAAAGGATATTCCCCGGATTTCATATGAATAAAAAGCACTGGATAACCATTAAGCTCGACGGCTCGGTTGATATAAAAGAAATCTACGCACGTATAGACCAAAGCTATATTTTGGCGAAAAAGTAGTTCTTAACGGTAATTTACGGAATTTATGGTATGATGGTAATAATCAGTCGCAAATCAGGAAAAATAACAGTTTTTTCGACAAAAGAGTTTAATTTTTTTAAAAAATATGTTATAATTTAAAAAAATATAAAACCGATCATGTTTTTAATTCCCCTTATAACCAAACCGTTCAAACCCGAATCAGGTTTTGGAAGATGAATTTCCCGATATACTTCGTCAAAATACTCGTAAATCCGACAGGATTTACTGCGTTTTTTCCTCGCATATCAAAAAATTACACTACTTACAAAACTCTTCGACCTTAAAGGAGCGGTTTTTTGAGTAGGTTTTGGTGAAGGGGAGTTCGTAAGGCTTTCGCCTACGGACGACGATGAGCCGAAAAATGCCGAAAAACCACCCTTTAAGGCTGGTTCGGGTTTAAATGGTTTGGTTAACGAAAAGGGCAAAAAGCCCAAAATCAGGAGGAAATAAACATGAAAAAAACCGTAAAAATCTTAGCCATCGTCTTCGCAATCGTTTTAGCACTCTCGCTCACAGGATGTGACATCGATAAGCATATCGAATCCGCCCTCGACAAAGCAAGCTCGGTAATCGACCACGCAACCGAAAAGCAGGACGAGCTTTTAGACCACGCGACCCAGCAGCAGGATAGTCTTTTAGAGCAGGGTATGCAGATGCAGCAGGACATTTTAAACGGCTTCGGCGGCAGCAACGAGGACAAGGAGCTCGACTACGACGCCATAATCGACAGCTTCGTACCCGACTCCCTTAACACCTTCGTGCTCAGCGTCGGCAATGCTCATAAGCCCAACGCCGCAGTATGGCTTCAGGGCAGCGGCGGAGCAGTTTATTCCAGCGACGAATCGGTCGTAACCGTTACCGACCTTGGCAAGGTTACCGCAGTCGGCGAGGGAAGCGCATACGTTATTATCGTAGGCGGCGGCAAGATGAACGCCTGCTACCGCTATGACGTTGTAGGCTAAACATAATAAAAAGGGGAATTTTAAATGAGAAAAATCGTTTGTTTAACGCTGGCAGTAGCTTTAGTCTTAGGTCTTTGCGCCTGTAAAGCAAGGCAGGTAAACACCGAATCCTCACCCTCCTCCGAAGCAGCATCTACAGCACCCGAGAGCTCCTCGGGTGCCTCTTCGCGTCCCGAAGCCCCGGAGCCCTCTTCTTCGGAGGCAAGCTCTTCGGAGGAAAGCTCGAAGCCCTCATCCTCTGCGGCTTCATCCTCTGCGGCTTCATCCTCCAAGCCCAAGCCTCAAACTCCCGTTTCTTCGGAATATTTCACCAAGGACCAGCTTACATATATAAATTCGCTATCGGCTAAATCGCAGAACTACTGGTTCGGAACGGTGAAGGACGGCCATAACCGACCTAACGGCGCTATGCAGTTTCAGAAAAAGTATCAGGCTACACAGAATATTGCCTGCGTCGCTCCCCTTAATACCGACGGACAGAAAAGGATATATCTTACCTTTGATATGGGCTGGGAATACAATAAGAGCTATACGGTAAAAATCCTCGATACCCTTAAGGAGAAAAACGTAAAGGCGGTATTCTTCGTAACCAAGGACTACGCGAAGAAATCGGCCGATATGGTAAGAAGAATGATCGACGAGGGGCATATTGTCGGAAACCATTCGGTAAGTCATCCGGAAATGGCAAACGTTTCGGTCGAAAGAATGGCGCAGGAGATAATGGGACTTCATAATTATATTCTCGAAAATTTCGGCTATGAAATGTTCCTTTTCAGAGCCCCTTCGGGAAACTTTTCGGAAAAGGTTTTGGGAGTCTCTAAGACCCTCGGCTATAACAACGTCTTCTGGAGCTTTGCGTATAACGACTGGGACGTTAATAATCAGCCCAACGAAGAAACCAGCTACGAGCTTTATATGAAGTGTCTCCACGATGGCGGCATTTTCCTTATTCACGGACTCTCGAAAACCAACGTAAATATTTTAGGCAGGGTTATCGACGGAGCAAGGGCCGAGGGCTTTGAGCCGACCCTTTACGATTTTAAAGAGGCCGGTACGGTATCGTAAATAGTATTTACAAATTATACTTTTATATTTTTCGCTTTTAACGTATATTGTTTATATAATCTTTGAAAGAGGCTCTGTAATGACCAGAAAAAAGCTCAGCCCCTTGGAGGATCTTAAAAGCCTCCGTTTAAAAAACTTTATAATGCTGCTGCTTGCTGGAACGGTAAACGCCTGCGGTGTTACTATATTTATCGCCCCCGTAAACCTTTACGACAGCGGTATTTCGGGAACCTCTATCTTCCTTTCTCAGATAACTCCCCTAACCCTTTCGGCCTTCCTTCTGATACTTAACATTCCGCTTTTTTTGTTCGGACTTAAAAAGCAGGGCCTTGCCTTTACGGTATATTCGGTTTTTGCGGTTATCGTTTACTCCCTTGTTGCCTGGCTTATAAACGATATACTCCCCATTGACGTAAGTATCGCCTCTCCCCTTGCGGGTCAGGATCTTCTACTTTGCGCCCTCTTCGGCGGTATCGTTTCGGGCGTAGGCAGCGGTCTGACCATCCGCTACGGCGGCGCTATCGACGGCGTTGAGGTTCTTGCGGTCGTATTCGCTAAAAAGCTTAACATTACGGTCGGCACCTTCGTTATGATATATAACGTTCTGCTTTATATTGTTTGCGGAATATTCAACGAGGACTGGACCTTACCCCTGTATTCGATAGTTACTTATATGGCGGGACTTAAAACGGTCGACTTTATAGTTGAGGGTATCGACCGCTCAAAGGCGGTTATAATCGTTACCGACAAGGCCGACGAAATAAATCAGGCCATTATCGACGAGTTTGAATGCGGTACCACGAAAATCGCCGCTAAGGGCGGATATACCAACGCAGATAAATCCTTTATCTATTTCGTCGTTAACCGCTTTCAGATCTCGAAGCTCAGAAATATCGTATACTCGGTTGACGCAAAGGCCTTCGTTACCATAAGCGAGGTTGCCGACGTATTTAAGAAAAACGAATAGTATATTAAGTTACCTCGGACGGCTCCGAGGTAATTTTTTGTAATTTTTTCTGATTGCTTGAAATTTTTGATTAAATAGTATATAATTAAAACGATAAAATGAAAAGGAGGCTTAAAAGGTATGAAAAAGATTATTTGTAAGGTTGAATACGATACCGACACCGCTGCTCTTATAGCCAAGCGTACCGACGGATATTTCGGTGATCCCAAGGGATATGAGGAATGCCTTTACGTTACCGAAAGCGGTAAGTATTTTCTTTACGTTAACGGAGGAGAAGAATCGATTCATCCTTCCGAAAACATTATAAGAATGTCGGCGGCTAAGGCAGACGAATGGCGCAAAGCTTTATAAGAGGCCTATAAAAGCGACTACGGTCGCTTTTATTATTTTCTTGAAACTATCGGATTTATGTTGTATACTGTACTCAGTACCGCAAAAAGGAGATTTCGTAATGAACGTCCCCTCCGAATTCTTGTGTCATCCGACGGTATTTGCCATTGGTGACACCTATCAGATAATAACCCCCGTTAAAAGCGAAATGCTTTTTTGGGTTAAGATCGGAGATAAAAAGTATTTCGACCACTCAAACGGAATTATGCGTTCGGCTACAAGGGTTCACAAGGTAGTTGTACCTATGACCGCCCTTGACAGCGTCGGGGAATACACCGTTTGCTACAAGAAGATGCTCGACCGAAAGCCCTATTTCCCCGAAAGCAAGGATACGGCCGAATTCACCTATAAATTCAAGCCCGTAGTTAAGGGAAGCCCCATAAGGCTTTACCACGTAGCCGACTCTCACGGCAGAGCTTATGAGGCTATAGAGGCGGCCAAGACGGCCTTCGGCGAGGATACCGACCTTTTGGTCTTAAACGGCGATATTTCCGACCATAGCTCAAGCGTTGAAAATATAAGTATGATATACCGAATTGCTTCGGGTATTACCGAAGGGGCTAAGCCCTGCGTTTATGCGAGGGGCAACCACGATATGCGCGGCGCCTTTGCGGAGCATCTGGCCGAATATACCCCCACCACCCACGGCGACGGTCTTACCTACTTTACCTTCCGCTTAGGCGACCTTTGGGGACTTGTTCTCGACTGCGCCGAGGACAAGCTTGATACCGATAAGGAGTACGGCGGTACGGTATGCTGTCACAGCTACCGCGAAGCCGAAACCGAGTTTTTAAAGCAGATAGCAGACTCTAAGGAATTCGAAGGGGCAAAATATAAGGCGGTCATCTGTCACGCGCCCTTCACCTACCGAGATAAAGGCTCAAACGGAATTTTCGATATTGAAAACGATATCTATGCCGAATGGGTAAGGATACTAAACGAAAATATCAAGCCTGACCTTATGCTTGCGGGTCATACTCATATTTGCGCGATTTCGCAGCCCGACGGAGAAATGGACGACTACGGACAGTCCTTCCCCGTAGTTATCGGCGCAAGGCCCCAAGCCATAAACGGCGAATCGGGCTTTACGGGCACGGCATACGTCTTCGACGGAGAACTTATAAACACCGAATTTACCGACAGCTCAGGCAATAAAAAGCCCTGCGCGTTAATAAATATAGAAAGAGGTTAATTTTTTATGAAAAAGCTTATTTCAGTTATTCTTGTACTTTCCCTTTTATGCCTTGGTCTTACGGCCTGCACCGTTAAGGGCAGACCCAGCTCAACCACCGACGGTAATACGGTAAACAAGCCGAATACCGAAGGCTCGGACAAAACGGATAGCACCTTCGTAGACGATACCGATTATTCCAAGCCCATTTTCGCCGAAATAACGGTAGAGGACTACGGCACCATTACCGTTAAGCTCGATCACACTAACGCTCCGATTACGGTAGAAAACTTCGTTAAGCTTACTAAAACGGGCTTTTACGACGGTCTCACCTTCCACAGAATTATGGAGGGCTTTATGATGCAGGGCGGCGACCCCGAGGGCACCGGCCTTGGCGGTTCCGACGAGACCATTAAGGGCGAATTCATTGCCAACGGCGTCGACAATCCCCTATCTCACACCCGCGGCGCTATTTCCATGGCACGCAACGGCTACGATATGAACAGCGCCTCGAGTCAGTTCTTTATCGTACACGAGGACAGCGACTTTTTAGACGGTCAGTACGCCTGCTTCGGCTACGTTACCGAGGGAATCGAGGTGGTTGACGCTATATGCGAGGACAGTCAGCCTACCGACAACAACGGCACAATCCCCGCCTCAGCTCAGCCGAAAATCGTAAAGATTGTTATTACACAGCCCGAATAATTTTAAAAGCAGATATCGTTTGATATCTGCTTTATTTTTGTGATTTATAGGTTTGGCGGTATTTTAGGGGGGAGACCGAGAATTTTTCTTTAAAGCGGCGGGAGAAATAGAACTGATCGTAAAAGCCAAGCTCGGCACTTATCTGTGAAAGGGGAAGGTCGCTTCCCGAAAGCAGCTGCTCGGCCTTATAAAGAATAATTCCGTCGATATATCTTCCTACCGACTCCCCCATTTCTTTTTTAAAGCGTCGAGAAAGGGTATCGGGTGAAACGAAAACGTTTTCGGCTACCTCGGAAATGGTAAGAGAAGCCGAAAGGTTCTCGTTTATATAGGCGAGGGCCTTTTGAACACAAGCTGAAAGCTCCTTTACCGCAAGGGTTATTCCCTCGTCCTTAAGGGCGGTAAACAGATCGGTCTGAAGGTGGGCTTTAAGAAGTTTTAAGGAGGTACCGTCGCCGCTTTGATAAAGGGTCAGCAGCTTTTCAAGGTAATCGGGTGCAATTTCGAGAGAACACACCTTGCCTACCCCTCGGAGCAGATCGTTTCCGCTAAGGTCGCTTAAAATTACGTGAAAATAAAGCTGACGCATACTGTTTTCACAGCGATAGGAAAAGGTATAGCCCGCGGGGATGACGTAAAGCTTTCCTGCCTTAAGTATGGTTTTGCCCTCCTCCGATTCTATCTCCCCTTCGCCCTCTACGGTATAATAAAGCCTCGTATAAGGGGGAGAGATCTCTTTCGCTCTCCAGTTTTTATCACAGAGAGCATCTCCGCTCTGCTCGATCTTAAATAAGTATTCTTCCCCCGCCTCGCAGAGCTTTTTATTTTGTTTAACTATCATACAGAATTCTCCATATTTAAGCTTTGTAAATCCGCCGAATACGGCATTTTTTAATATTACATAGCCATAAAATACATATTTATTCTATATCGCAGATAAAATTATGTCAAGATATAAAGGAAGGATAAATTTTTATTAAAAACGAAGTTTTTTATTTAAAATTATGTTGAAAAATTCTCCCGATGGTGATATGATAAGCACATATCCTAAAGGGAGGTTTCATTATGTCTAAACTAATACTTTTTCAGGGCGATTCCATTACCGACTGCGGCAGAGGCAGAGACGGTGACGTCTATCTCGGTTGCGGATATCCCCGACTCGTTCAGTCTTCCCTCGGCTTCGACTGCCCCGGCGAATACGAATTTATAAACCGCGGAATAAGCGGAAACCGAATCGTTGACGTGTATGCCCGAATCAAGGCCGATATCATCAATTTAAAGCCCGACTATTTAAGCCTTTATATCGGAGTTAACGACGTCTGGCACGAGCTCGGAAGCAAAAACGGCGTTGCCACACCTAAGTTTGAGAAGATATATTCGATGCTTCTCGAGGAGGTTATGGAGGCCTGCCCCGAGACCAAGATATTCCTTATCGCTCCCTTCGCAATTAAGGGCGGCGGAACCTACAACGCAGAGGACACCTCCTACTACGAGGCTTTCATAAAAGACTTGAACGAAAAGATCGGCGCGGTCAAACGTGTCGGCGAGAAATTCGGTCTTCCCGTTATTGAGCTTCAGCCCGCCTTTGATAATGCCTTAAAGCTTGCTCCCGACAGCTACTGGACAGCCGACGGCGTTCATCCCACCGCAATGGGTCACGAGCTAATAAAAAGACTCTGGCTCGAAACCTTTGAAAAAATTAAATAAGCAAAAAACAGATACGCGGCGCGTATCTGTTTTTTGTTACTATTAAAGCTTGCTGATGATTCCCATAAGGTGATCGTAGCTCTTCTTCATACAGTAGTCGACCGAATCGAAGCCTAAGGGCCAGGTATCCTGCTCTACGCAAAGATGCTTAACACCTGTCGCGTCGGCGGCCTTTATTACCTCTTCGAAGTTGATGTTTCCGCTTCCGCACTCGGTTATATAGCCGTTATTCTCACCGGGAGCAACGGCATAATCCTTAAGGTGAAGGATATCACAGCGGCCTTCGAGCTTTTTAAGCCACTCGATAATATTTACGCCGCCCTTCTGAAGCCAATGAGTATCGAGAACGAAGGAGGTGGTCTCGGGGTTTAAGCCGTCGACCAGCATATCCATAATTCTGTCGCCCTCAAGCTTTGCAAACTCGAATGCGTGATGATGATAGGTAAACTTCATACCGTAGGGCTTTAAATTTTCTCCGAGGGTGTTTGCCTTTTCGATGAAGGGCATTACCTTGGACTTATCCTTTGCTAACTCGCCGGCTCCGCCGATACCTGCGTTGGTGGTGCCGAGGATCTGATGATACTTAACGTAGTCGGCAATGTCGTTTACGTCCTCAGGAAAGCCGTAATGAGTTCCGACTATCTCAAAGCCGTTATCGTGAGCGGCGGCGGCATATTCCTCTGCCGAGCAGGGGAATGCACCTGCGGTCTGAACCTCGCTGTAGCCTATTTTAGCGAGACGCTCGAAGGTTTTTCTGACGCCTTCGGCATCGGTCATATAGTTTCTTACCGAATAGATCTGAAGTCCTAATTTGTTAAACATAGTTTTTACCTCACTTAAATATTTTCAATAGCTAAAAGATAGTCGATGCACTGCTTTGCCTCGATCATCTGACGGTCGGCGGTGGGCTCGTTTTCGACTACCATATCTACGCCGTTCTTCTTTGCCCAACGAACTATCTCGAAGATGGGGGTAGTTCCCTGACCGAGGGGCTTGCCTGCGGTCATATCGCCGTCCTTAAGGTGAATAACGTCGATTCTGTCCTTAAGGCTTTCGAGAAGGTAGATGGGGTTAACGAGGCCTCTGTACGCCCAGTAAACGTCGATCTGGAATTTGATCTTGGTGCGGTTTTTAAACTCTACGTGGGGAATAAGGCCGTCCTTGTTGGGAACGAATTCTGACCAGTGATTATGGAACATAAGCTCAATGCCCTCTTTTTCGAGCATAGGCTGATATTTATTGAACTTATCAACCGTAGCATCGATCTCTTCCTTTGAGGAGCAGGGTGCCCAAGGAATAATAAAGCGCTTGCATCCGAGGGTCTTAAGATATGCTACGATTCCGTCAAAATCGTCGTCGAGGGCGGAAAATCCGGTATGAGTAGACTCGCAAGCTACCCCTGCCTCGTCGCAGATCTTCTTGAAATCTTCGGCCGAGTAGTCGAAAAAGCCTGCGGTCTCAACTACCTTGTAGCCCATTTTTCCGATTTCGGTAAGAGTCTCTTTGACGTCCTTGGCCATAAAGTCCTTTACCGAGTAAAGTTGAATTCCATACTTCATAAGTTTGCTCCAATCTGCCAAAAAGGCAAATGATTTAGGAAAATATTCCTATCGTGATAATTTTAACATATTAAAGTTTGATGTCAAGTAAAAAATAACAAAAACGCCGTTCTCGGACCGTACTTTTAAAGACGATCCGTCAAAACAGCGTTTTAATGCATATAAGAATATCGGAGAAAAATCCGAAGCTCTTTATATATTCGAGGTTTAGCTCTGCCTTTTTCGGTAAAATGTATTTTATATAGGCCTCCTCGGGAGGAATACCCTTTTCGGCGTATTTTTTTAAAATTTTATCCTCGTTTTTAAAAAGAATACTCGCCTTTGAGGTTATTCCCGATCGGACAAGGAGGGTCGCGGGCATTTCTCCGCTGTACTTTTCTACGAAGCCTTCGGTCTCGGGTCGGGGACCCACAAAGGACATATCCCCTTTTATAACGTTAAAAAGCTGAGGCAGCTCGTCGATACGGTAGGGCCTTAAAAGCTTTCCGATTCTCGTTATTCTTTCATCCTCGGCGGCGGTAAGGTCGCTCCCCCTGTTCCCCCATTTCATCGTTCGGAATTTATAGATGGTAAAGGCTCTGCCGTAGCGGGTTATTCTTCGGCTTTTATAGATGGCAGGGCCGAAGGAATCGCATTTTACCGCAAGACCTATTACAAACATAAGGGGCAAAAGGAGAATTATTAAGGTAAGGGAGGCGGTAATATCGAAGGCTCTTTTAAAAAGCCTTGTCGCCCACCGCTTTTTTAAAATATCGAAATATGGCTTTACCTCTTTGATTTTGAGGTTTTCAGGAAGCTTTTCCCACATCACGAGCGGTATTCCTCAACGCAGGAGATAAAATTCTCGGTAATATAGCTTACCTGCCTGTCGGTAAGGCGGCTGTACAGCGGCAGGGTTATCTCGTTTTCGAATAAAGCGTATGCTTTCGGGTAATTCTTAATATCAAAGCCTAAATTTTTATAGGCGGTAAACATAGGCAGAGGCTTATAATGTA
The DNA here is from genome assembly GCA_004560045.1 of bacterium. GTDB lineage: Bacteria > Bacillota > Clostridia > Oscillospirales > Acutalibacteraceae > SFWF01. The sequence goes on from SFWF01000030.1 coordinate 17,489, forward strand.
CGTTGCAGGAAATATTTCGGTCGGCCATTGCCGAAATTATGCGGTTGCGCCTTGCCTCATCTATACCGTTTACCCGAACAAGATAAAGATGTCCGCTGGAGCGGTGACGGTCGCTTCGGTGATCAAGAAGCTCTACCCTTAAATTTTTAAAAGCCTTATTATATTTTTCGATTATTTCGTGGCGGCGGGCAAGCATACTGTCGTATCGGTCGAGCTGAGCCAGACCTATAGCGGCGGTAATATCGGTCATATTACATTTATAGTAGGTTCCGATTATATCGTACTCCCACTTTCCCGTGACGGTTTTATTAAAGGCACGGCGGCTCTGCCCGTGAAGGGCCATGGCCGAGTACCATTCGTATAAAAGCTCGCTATCTACACCCCTTACGTTTTTCCAGGTAATCGCGCCGCCCTCGGCAGTTGTAAGGTTTTTAACGGCGTGAAAGCTGAAGGCAGTAAAATCGGCGTGACCGCCCGACGGTATACCCTTTTTCTCGGCACCGAAGCCGTGGGCACTATCGGCAATAACCGCAACTCGGCCAAGGGCATTCTGAAGAGGCGAAGCAGGGGTAAAAAGGAAAGATTTTTTCTCTATAGCCTTATAAATACTATCGAAGTCGCAGATTATTCCCGCTATATCGACCGCTATTACGGCTTTGGTGCGGCTCGTTATGGCCGCTTCTATAAGCGCAGGATCCATTTCGACGCTGTCTTTTTTACTGTCCACCATAACGGGGGTCGCCCCCACGTGGCAGATAACACTGCAGGAGGCGGTATAGGTATAGGCAGGCACGATAACCTCGTCCCCTGCTCCTATTCCCAGCATTCTGAGCGTCAGTTCTAAAGCGGCGGTAGCCGAGCTTAAACAGACCGCTTTTTCGGTTTTACATTCCTTCGCTATTCTTTCTTCAAAGCGTTTAACCTCGGGGCCCGTAGTTATCCAGCCCGAAAGTATAGTTTCTTTTACTCTGTTTGCCTCGTATTCGGTCAGGTCGGGCGGCGAAAACGGAATATGCATTTTTATCCCCCTTAAAAATACTCATACGGTAATATTATGCTCAAAACGGGATAAAAATAATCTTTGACAAATTTTCAGCGATATGTTATTATATTTTAAAATAATACGACTGCCACCGGGTAGTAAATGCTTTGCATTCGTGCACATCGTTAGGTCTTTGAAGATGTGTGTCGGGTGCTTTTTTGTTGAGGTAACAGCGTGAAAAATCCATTTAAAACACTTTCAAAATTCGAAACAGGACTTTGGCTGATTTCGGTTGCCGTAGTTTTTATATCGTCACTTTTTTCGGGAATCGAGGGTATCTTCTCGGGAATCGCCTCCCTCGTCGGAGTCACCGCCCTTATTTTCATCGCCAAGGGTATGATAACGGGGCAGGTGCTTACCATAATCTTCGCCCTTATGTACGGGACGATATCCCTGTTTTTCAGGTACTACGGGGAGGCCATCACCTACGGAGGAATGACCCTTCCTATGGCGGCCGCTTCTCTCGTTTCCTGGATAAGACACCCGTTTAAGGACACCGACGAGGTGGAGATAGAGCATCTTTCCTTTAAGAAAATACTTCTCGTTTCCCTTTCGGCGGTAGCGGTTACGATAGCATTCTACTTTGTTTTAGAGGCGCTGGGTACGGCAAAGCTTGTAGTCAGCACGATTTCTATAACAACGAGCTGGTCCGCCTGCGCACTGACCTTTCTTCGAAGCCCCTACTACGCCCTTGCCTATGCGACAAACGATATCGTGCTTATAATTCTTTGGGTCTCGGCGGCGGTCACCGATATTTCCTGCCTGCCCATGACCTTCTGCTTTATAATGTTCCTATTAAACGACCTTTACGGATTTTATAATTGGAAACGGATGCAGAAGGCGCAGGAGGAGTAGTTCTTCACGTCAGGAGCAAGCCCCCACCCTACGATTTTATAGTCGGCCGAAAGACTCTTCTTTATGCACAGAAAAATCCCAACGAATATAAGAACCTGCTTGTGTGAATAGGCGGCTACAGCGACTTTTTCGTAAGGATGCCCGAAAACCTTCAAAACGAGGTTATTTCCCGTACCTAAAACGAGCTTTAATTTGCCTATTGACATCAAAAAATTAAATGATATAATTCAGTAAAAAGCTACAATTTGAAGGAGCGAGTATGCGAGTTATAATTGCACGAAGCGGAAATAACGAGACTGTTTCTTACGCCGTATCAGAGCTTTGCCGTCTTCTTAAGGAGATGGACAGGGCTTTGGTTCTTGATGTCAGAAAGTATCCTGAATTTGACGAAAATCTTAAAAATACGATCTGGGTCGGACCCGATTTCATCGACAGAGACGAAAAGGACCGAATTTTCATCGACGTTAAGGGCAGTGTTGGCGTTATAAGCGGCTCAAACGAGCGAAGCGTTCTTATGGCGGTCTACCGCTTTATGAAAGAGCTTGGCTGCCGTTATCTTTACCCCGGCAAGGAGGGTGAAAAGGTTCCAAAAAGGCGTCTCGACTACGCAGACCTTACGGTAAAGGTAAACGAGACACCCTCGTACAATCACAGAGGAATCTGCATAGAGGGTGCTGTAGGCTATGAGCACGTGCTTAACACTATCGACTGGCTTCCGAAGGTTGGAATGAACGAATATTTTTCTCAGTTCGACGCTCCTACCGAGTTCTTCAAGCGTTATTACAACAACTTTACCAACGACAAAAACGACCTTCACTACGGGGTTGAGTATTCCGACGAGGATGCAAAGGCTACCAGCGAACTGCTTCTCGACGAGGTTAAAAAGAGAGGTCTGCTTTATCAGACGGGCGGGCACGTATGGATTGGAAAAGCTCTTGGTCTTTCGGCTTCGGGTTGGGAATCCAACGCTCCCGAAATTGACGAGGAAACAAGGTCTCTTTTAGCCCTTGTAAACGGAGAGCGAAAGTTTAAGGACGGCATTGTTTCCCGTACCAATCTTTGTTATTCTAACCCCGAGGCAAGAAGGCGTCTTGTGGACGTGGTTGTAAATCACGCAAAAAAGAACCCCGATATCGACTGCCTTTGCTTCTGGCTTGCCGATGAGGTAAACGTTTACTGCGAGTGTGAGAAGTGTCGCCAAAAGACACCCTCAGACCATTATATTTCCATTTTTAACGATATTGACGAGGCTCTCACCAAAGAGGGGCTTCCCACCAAGATTATAGGCGCCTTCTATCTTGAGCTTTTATATCCCCCGAAGACCGAGAGGCTTAAGAATCCCGACCGATTTGTCTTCGATTTCGCACCTATTTCCCGTTCCTATTCCCATTCCTACGATGAATATGATTTCGAAAAAGAAACAGAATACGCACCATATAAGCTTAACAAATTTGAATATGAGAAGGATCTGCTTTCAAACGTAGCAAAGCTTAAGGACTGGCAAAAGCAGGGGGTTACCAACACCTATCTCTTCGATTATCATATGATGTGGGATCATCATAACGATTTCGGATATTATAGCATTGCAAAGATTCTTCATAGAGATATGAAGGTGCTTGACCGCCTTGGGTTAGACGGAATGATGAGTTGTCAGTGCCTCCGCGTCGCTTTCCCCACGGGTCTTCCGCAGTACGCAATGGTCGAGGCTCTTTGGAGCAAAGAAAAGAGCTTCGAGGAGATAGAAAAGGAATATTTCTCGGCCGCATACGGAGAAAATTGGGAAACTGTCCGCAACTATCTTGCCGAAATTTCCCGTCTTTGCGACCCCGAATTTTTAAGGGGCGACCGTGAAAAGGCGCCCGAGGATATTATCGCCGACGCCAATGGTATGAGAGAGCTTGCGGCAAGCTTTAAGGCAGAGGTCCTCCCGAAGATAAGAACCTCGGATATAGAGTGGGATTATCTTGATCTTCACGCCGATATGTGTAAGTATTATTCGGATATTATCGAGGCTATCGCTACGGGAAGCGAGAAAATCTGTCAGGAGAAGTACGATATTTACGATAAATTCGTTCTTGATAACGCAGAAATCGCCGACAGTGTCCTCGACACCTGTTTCGTCCGCGGGGACGTCTGGCACACCTTCAGAAGAGTTCTGGGAATCGGCTGGTTCTTCTAAAAATTTATATTTATAACGCAAAGCGACGACCGAGGCTTTGTGAATCAGTTTTATTTCGCAAGGGTGTTTAAGGAACATTTCGGAGTATCGCCCTCGGTTTACCGAAAGCATTTTCTGATGTAACCCAAAAACGCTATGTGCCGTTTGGTACATAGCGTTTTCGTTTTTATTTAAGTATAAGCATTTGGGCGGGACATTCTCCCGTTTCGAGGGTTATTTTTTTGTCCCTTGTTTTATAGACCTTACCGCTGAACAGCTCGGTATACTCCCCATCCTCTTTAAGAGTGATTTCGGTTTTATCCGACAGGGTGTTGTATACCCCTGCGACTAAATCGTTTATATAGGTGAAGGTTCCGTTTTCGCAGTAGATATGTACCCCCGACATTCTTGCGATCTCTCTGAATACATCGTTCGGGATGTTACCCAGTGCGCTGTAAAAAATGCGATAGTCTTCCCCTTCTTTAAGGGCGGCACCGCATTTTGCGCTGCCCGAAAACCGACCCAATACCTGCACCCCTTCGTCCTCTATGAAAAACGTAGGCTCTTTCGGCTTATCATAGCCGTATGAGCGGCCGAAGGCCTCGATAGTTAAAGCAGGCTCTGTCAGAATGCCTCCCTTCATTTCGAGCAGGGCGAAGCTACGCTGCCTATCTGCCCCCTCGCGGTTAATATAATCGGGTGCGCCAACGAAAAACAGGGAACGGCCGCCGCATTTGAGCTCGCGGTTTATATACTCTCTCTGCCTATCGGTAAGCGAAAAGGCGTTAAGGAAAATATACAGCTTGTATTTATCTTTATCCGCCTTTTCAAGGTCCTTCAGAGAATAAAGATCATAAGGCGCTCCTATCTTACCGAGTTCGCCGCGCTGTCCCGTTACGGTTTTGATATGAATACCGCAGGAAGGATTTACGTAATACAGAGGCTCAGCACCCACGAAAATACAGATCTCCGCCGCAGAAGCGCAGGGCTTTTTTTCTAAGGAGCGGGACTTTTCGACAAGCGCCTTTACCTCCTCCATAAGGCCGTCGTCGTAGTACCAGCCCTCCAGCATATCGAACCACCAGGTTCCGCACTGTCTGTAGAGACGGCTCATCATTTCTCGTCTCATACCGTGAATAGTTTTTTCGCGGGTATCAAGTAGGTCGGTGCGTTTAAAATCTTCAACGAGAGACCTAAGCGCGGCTTCGGTTTCGGGGTCGTTGCATAACCGTCTCTCGTTTTTCAGCATAGTAGAAGTCAGAAAGGTCAGATTATCGAAGGAGGCAAAATAGAGTTTTCCGTTTTCTTTGACCGATTCGGTAAGGATCATATAGGCCGTTCCGTCGTCGTAGTGTCTGAATTGGTAGGAGGCCGGAGTTGCTATCATATCAACATAAGGGCTTTCGTTGACCCTGTCGAGATCAAGATGACCCCATTGCCATATACAGGAGCCAAGTTCCATTATATATCCGAAAAACAGTCCTACAAGCTTGTTACCGCCGAGGGTCTCCTTTGCCGTTTTACTAAAATCCAGCACAAGGTCTGAGATCAGCTCGGCGTGAAACCGACGGTATTTTATAAGCTCTTGGTCGAGGTCGGGATCTAAAAATATTTGCGTATCCGGCTTCGTCCGCTCCTTAAGTGAGGGAATGAGAGCATTTTCGTCTCCTAAATACTTTCTGAATGCGGCAAGCTTTACGGGATGACTTTCCTCACGGTCCTTAACGCTGAACCATTCGGTGGTATAGCCGCCAAGCAGCCAATATCCCAAAATTTTGTCGCCGTATTTTGACTCGGCATACCGAATGAAGGCTTTTATATAATCCCTTGTGTCCTGCCGCCATTTTTCGTTTGCGGCAATTTGAGAAAGGTGGGTAAAGGAATCGGCATTATCGGGGTTTTGCTCCAGCCACCACTCGCGGGTATCGAGGTGTAGATTTATAAAAAAATATCCCTCGGGAGCGGCCGACAAAAACATTTCCATCTGACGGTCGAAGCCTTCAAAACGGTAGTCGTTTTCTCCGAACCAGATCTCGCCGTAAAGGGAATAAGGCATCTGAATACCGGAGCGTAGACCCGAGCAGTAAGGATGAAATATCCGAACCCCCGCCTTATAAAAGTCGCCGACGTTATTCGGCGTCGGTCGGAAGCTTTTAAAGGCAAGGGAATCGATAGTTTTCCCGTCTACCGAAATCTTGTTAGTTCCGTTTTCTTTTACGATCTTGACCTCCACTTAAACCACTCCTTGTTTTTTACCTGTAAGCTAAGCACAATGCTCTATCAAACTTGTATTTTACGATTTGATTATATCAAAAAATATACTAAATTAAAGATATTTTTCGATATGATAATTGTAATTTTCGATAAAATATAC
>SFWF01000110.1 GCA_004560045.1 bacterium
TATAGGTTTCCCTCATCCACCGCTACGGAAAAGTTTCGTTTGCGACGATAGTCGCAACACCATTTATGCGAAGCATAACATCATTTGCCGTAAGGCAACATCGTTTTCCGACCGCAAACGAAAACGATGTTCCTCCCTGCGGTCGGAAATACGACCCTACGGGTCGTGGTCCCCCTTCTCACTAAAAGGGAATGCGGAATTTGAAAAAATTCAGATAATAAACACTTAGTTCGTGGTCTTCATCCAGACGGCGAGCTCGGAGTTTGCCCAGTCGCGGCCTGCGGAGGAATAGTCACAGAGAGTAAGGGTCTTTCCGTCCTCCAAGGTAAGGTCTACCGACACTAAGGTATCGATATCGGTATTACACTCGGATACCTCGGCGAAGCCTCCCGACGTCTTAGGAACAACGGCGGCGCGGATGTCGTCCTCTAAGCGGCTGTCACGGGCAAGCATGATCGGGCCTCTTCTAAGAGCAAAATGGTTCTTCGCCTCGGGGTCTTCCCTATCGAAGGTCGGAACGGTTATGGAGCTTTCTCCCCATATAACCTTGTTCATAAGAACCTGAGTTCCGTAAGGTGTGGGACGGATAAGCTCGGTTCGCATATCGAGGTCGAGCTCGACGGTATCGCCGTTTTTCCAATTGCGACGTATCTTTATATAACCCTTTTCGGCGGCAGTCTCCTCACCGCAGACATTAAGGGCTGTTTTTTCGCTCCACTGCGGATTTCTGAGACAGAGGGTAAATTCTTCTTCCTTTTCGGGAGAAAGGGTAATCTTTACATTACCCGAAGCAGGATAGGCCGTCTCGGTTTTAAGGGTAAGTTTTACGCCCGAGGGTGTTTCTGTCTCGACAGTACCGTTTATATAAAGATTTACGGCGATACCGTCCGAAGACGCTAAAACCGCGGCCTTGGGGACGACTCCGACACCTGCGGCGGCGATACAAACGCAGCAACCGTAGAATTTTCCGTCGCCTATGACCTGAAATCCGCCGATACCGTAGCCACGGGGGCCTGCGGTAAGGGGGCTGTAGCTATCGAAGGGCAGAACGGCAGGCTCTACGCCGTTTCGGGTGAAAAGATCGTCATGATCCTTTGATATATCGCCGTTACGGTTTACAGAGCCTAAGTATGCGTTATAGTAGGCGCGCTCGAAAGCGTCGATATATTTCGCATCTGCGGTAAGAAGGTCGAGCTGAAGGAAAAATTTCATCAGGGTTACGGTGACGCAGGTCTCCTGCATAATGCGGTAATTATTGGTATTTGCCTGACGGACGGCCGAATGATCGAAAAGCTCGTGAGTACAGCCTGCACAACCGATGACGGTAAGCTCGTCCTCTAAAATAAGGTCGGCGAAGTTCACAAGAGCGTTCTTATACCACTCGGTTTTGGTAACGCGGTAAAGCTCCAAAAGACCTTCAAAGCAGGAAATCATCTCGTAGGCCTTGGTAACGGGATACTGCCAGAGGCGAAGCTCCTTTTTCTCGGCAAGGCGGAAGATATTTTCGGCATATGTACCGCCCTCGTCAGCGATATACTGCGCGAAATCGAGGTATTTCTTATCTCCCGTTATGTTATAAAGACGGACCACCGGCTCGAGAATAGATGAGGAATTAAGTCCATACCAATGACGGGAGGTTCGGGTTATACGAAGCTTGCCCTCGCCGTTTCCGAGCTTTCCTATAAGATAGTCGACCTGACGGCACATCGAGGCAATAATCTCGTCTTTCAGCTCCTCATCCTCGTTTATTTCGAGAAAATACTGCATACCGAGAAGGACGTATTTTCTTCCCCAAATATCCCAGCCGTTAAACTCGTTCGACACAGGATAGGTAGAGATTCTTCCCCTTTCGTCCTGCATCGTCATAATGTGACGAACCGTTGCCGAGAGAGTTCCGAGAAGCTCGGGATTCTTCGTATAGGAATAGACAAGGCAGGCGCCCCGCATCATTTTGCCCCAATATTCACATCTCCAGCCGAGATTAGAAGCGTCGGGGGTTCCCTCGAACTGACGGACGAAGGATATCCAAAGCTCCTTATCGAGAAGCTGATTTTCCTCGATAAAACGGGCGGTCGTATCGGTTATTTCGGAAAAATCGAACTCGTTACGATAGTTTATAAAGAGTTTATCGGTAAAATTTCGCGGATAGTTTGCGGTTCCTGCTTTATAAGTATACATCATAAATCACCTCATTTTAATTATATCACCTGATACGGATATATTAAAGAGAGGATTTTATCCTTAAAAAGTATTTAATTTTTACATCACGGCGCTTTTTAAGCGTATTTTAAAACAATATTTCCAGCTTTTCTTTGCCGCATGGAGTAGTTATATCAAAATCTATATAATCAGAATCACCTACAGCAACCTTTTCAAATACTATCTCTTTATCGTTTAAGAAAAGCTTTGAGCAGGATTTGCCCTTTGGGAGAAGAATGTGGGCTTTTACCGTTTTGGCAGGAGAATACAGGTCGTATCTCATTCCCTCATCGGTTAAAATGTAGCGAACCTCAACAACCGTATTTGAAACCTCGTAGCCGGTCACATAGCGAAGCTCGGTATATTCGGTAACGGGGAACCTGGGAGCGAAGAATATTTCATCATAATTTACGCCGATATCATTGACTCCTGCAAGCCCCTCGTCAACGGCGCTGAGCAGAGCCGCGGCACCCCAGGCGCTGGGGCCTCCCTCAGGCTGTGGGGTCGAATCAACGTCATAAAGGAAATAGACCGTACCGTCACGCTCAACAAGCTTTATAAAACGCTTTATGATGTCATAGCCGTATTCTTCATAACCACAGTTCAAGGCACCCTTAGCAAGCTCGCCTGCGGTGAAGGGTGAAATTGCACCATTTACATACTGACCCGGCGCTTTATCTGGTCAATTTTCATAAGGAGGGTCTATGGAAAACCATTCGGCAAAGAATTTTGTAGTTTCGCGTCTTCTCATATATTCTTCAATTATTTTTCTCGACTGCTCCAAGGTACAAACATTACGATTAAGGGCATAGGAGCAGGAAAGAGAAAGTCTTTCATTCTCGAGGTCATCTGCACCGCTGTGATTAAGATGAAGCTGATGAATAAAAAATTTTCCGTTCCATAGATATTTAAAGATATTTTCTTTAAGTATCTCAGCGCGTTTTTCCCATTCCTTTGCCTTTTCTTCGTTTCCGAGGCGGCGATTAAACCAGGCAAGCTGATTCATAGCCTGATATACCCCCGTATTATCACCGTGCATTATGGACATAGGGCTGTCGGGCAGAATCCTGCGTTCCATTCCGTCGTAACCGTAGGTAAAATCCCAGGTGTCGATGGTGAAGGTGCGCTTAACGAGACCGCGCTGCTTGTCCCAACGCTTCTCGGCGCTTGTGACATAGTTTATGCCCTTTTCAAGACGAGGTAAAACCCTTCTGAGCCACTCGTTATCCCCTGTCGTGCGATAGAGGTACATTGCTCCCTCGACAACAAGATATTCTATATCGGCTTCAAGCTCCAAACGGACGAGATTAAGGCTGTCCTCTTCATATTTAATAACACAGTCGGCATCGACCATTCTCCAATGACCGTCGTCACGCTGTTTTATAAGCTCGTAAAACTGACCGTCCTCTCGTTGGGTCTCGATAATA
>SFWF01000111.1 GCA_004560045.1 bacterium
CGCCAACTCGATCAACTGGGGCCGCCTTGCTCCTCAGATTATCTACTACATTTCCGCTTATCTCGATCTTCTTGATAAGGGTGAAGATTATCTTAAGGACGGCTTTAACGTTGTAGTGCCTACGGGTAATTTCGGTAATATTCTCGCCGCTTATTATGCTAAGGAAATGGGTGTGCCGATAAATAAGCTTATCTGTGCGTCCAACTCCAACAATGTACTTACCGACTTTATAAACAGCGGAACCTACGACCGCAACAGAGCCTTCTATACCACCATCTCTCCCTCGATGGATATTCTTATTTCCTCTAACCTTGAAAGAATGCTTTACGAGCTTACGGGTCACGACGATAAGCAGGTATCCGCTTGGCAGAATAGCCTTAAAAACGAAGGTAAGTATACCGTTACTCCCGAAATACTTGCTAAGCTTCAGAGTATTTTCTACGGCGGATGCTGTGACGAAAAGGGTACTTCCGATACCATTAAAAATACCTTTGATAAGTATAATTATCTTATCGATACGCATACCTCTGTAGCGGTAAACGTATATGAGAAGTATGTTAAAGAAACGGGTGATGACCGTCCCGTCGTTATCGCTTCTACCGCAAGCCCCTATAAATTTGCCAACAGCGTGCTCGAAGCACTCGGCCTCGAGGTACCTGCCGACGAATTTGAAGCAGTTGAGCTTTTAAGCGCTAAAACCAATACCGCTATCCCCGCACCTATTTCCGCTCTTAAGTCTGCAACCGTTCGTTTCAGCAATGTTTGCGACAAAGAGGATATGAATAAGGTCGTTCTCGAACGCCTCGGAATAAAGGGTTAATAGTAAAACAAAAAACGCCCGATGGGCGTTTTTGTTTAGGCCATATCAGACTTGGGTCTGAAGGTGTTACAGTTGGTGTCTTTGCTCGAACTGCAGCAGCCGTTACCTACCTCAATATGGCCTGCGTGGCACTTATTGCCTTCGGTATGATAGGCGCAGTTTACCACGTCGCATTTAATTCCCGAAATAATTTCATTTACTGGGCATTTTCCGTTTTCACAGTTGTTCATTCTAATTCCTCCAAAGTTTTTTGACCATCGGTCAAAACTATTGTTTGAAAATAACTTAAATTTATTCAGTAAAAGAGGTGAGAGAACTTGAGTATTTTTGCCATTTCCGATCTTCATTTATCCCTCGGTACCGATAAGCCTATGGAGGTTTTCGGTTGGGATAATTATGTTGAAAGAATAGAGGCTAACTGGAAAAGACTTGTAAAAAGCGATGATACTGTCGTTATCCCCGGAGACATTTCCTGGGCACTTAAGCTCGAGGAAGCTCTTGAGGATTTTAAATTTATAGAATCGCTTCCCGGAAATAAGCTTATACTTAAAGGTAATCACGATCTCTGGTGGTCTACTGCAAAAAAGGTTTACGAATTCTTCGAAAAAAATTCGATCAATTCGGTAGAGCTTGTATTTAACCGAGCCGTTGTAGCCGAAAACCGTGCGATTTGCGGAAGTCGCGGATGGCTTTTCGGCGGAGGCGACGACGATAAAAAAATTATCGCAAGGGAATGCGGACGGCTTGAAAGATCTCTCACCGCGGCCAAAGAAACGGGATATAAGCCGCTTGTGTTTATGCATTATCCGCCCGCCTACGGAGACGATGTCATTCCCGAGTTCATCGATATTCTTAAACGTTTTGACGTAGAAGCCGTTTATTACGGGCACATTCACGGACAAGGATTTAATAACGCGATCCCCGAATTTGACGGCATAAAGCTCAAACTTTTATCGGCTGATTGCATTAATTTTGTGCCATTTTTAATAAAATAAAAAAAATTCAAAAAAAACGAAAAAATTAGTGGAAAAATATATATTTATATGTTATATTAGTATTCGACGATTTATGCACCTTGGTGCAAGATAGAATTTCGGAGGTTGAAAAAAATGAGTTTGAAAGCTTCAAACAAGGTTGACACCAATAAATATGAGGTAGAGATTTCTATCGACTCTGCCGCTTTTTGCGATGCCATCCAAAAAGTATATAAGAAGGAAGCAAAGAACATCACCATCAAAGGCTTCAGAAAGGGCAAAGCACCCCTTCATATGATCGAAAAGCTTTACGGTGAAGGCGTATTTTTTGACGACGCTTTAAATTATCTCTACGAAGGCGCTCTCCTTTCTGCCGTTGATGAGGCAGGTCTTAAGATCGTTGACGTTGAGAAGACCGACGTTGTAAGCGTAAGTAAGGCTGAAGGTGCTGAGCTTAAGGTTACCGTTATCGTTGAGCCCGAGGTTGAGCTCGGCGAGTATAAGGGTCTTGCCGCTGAGCGCGTTACCCCCGTCGTTACCGACGAAGAGGTAGAGGCTGAGGTTAATCGTATGGCCGACAGAAATGCCCGTATCGTTACCGTTACCGACCGCGCTGCCGCTTTAGACGATATGACCGTTATCGATTTTGAAGGCTTCGTTGACGGAGCTGCTTTCGACGGCGGTAAGGGTGAAAGCTTTTCTCTTACCCTTGGTTCGGGTCAGTTTATCCCCGGTTTTGAGGATCAGATCGTTGGTCACAATACCGGCGACGAGTTTGATGTAAACGTTACTTTCCCCACCGATTATCAGGCCGAAAACCTTGCCGGCAAGGACGCAACCTTCAAGGTAGTGCTCCATGAGATCAAGACCAAGGAGATGCCCGTTATCGACGACGAGTTTGCTAAGGACGTAAGCGAGTTCGATACTCTCGATGCCCTTAAGGCTGATATTAAGGCAAAGAACCTTGAAAGAAAAACCAAGATGGCCGACGAAGAGGTTGAAAACGACCTTATCGGTGCAGTGGTTGACGGAATGAAGGCTGAGATTCCCGAAGCTATGATCGAAAACCGTTCTAACGAGAGCGTTCGCGAGTTCGATTACCGTCTCCGCAGTCAGGGAATGGATCTTGAGACTTATCTCAAGTATACCGGAACCAACGTAGAAGAGTTCAAGAAGACCTTCCGTCCTCAGAGCGAAAAGCAGGTTAAGATGCGTCTTGCTCTCGAGAAGATCGTTGAGCTCGAAGGTCTTACCGCTACCGAGGAAGAAATCGCTGCCGAGTACGACAAGGTTGCCGCTAACTACGGTATGGAGGCTGAGCAGGTTAAGGCTTCTATCCCCGAGAAGGACATCATTCACGACGTCGCTCTTAATAAGGCAGTTGACCTTGTAAAGGCTTCTGCTGTTATTACCGACGTCGAGAAGAAGACCGAAAAGGAAGAAAAGAAGGCTCCCGCAAAGAAGCCTGCTGCTAAGAAAACTGCCGCCAAGAATACCACCAAGAAGGCAGAAACCGAGGAGAAGTCAGAGACTGCCGAATAATTGTTTATAATTTGCGGCATTTGTTCATAATATTTTTAAAGCGGCAGGTTTATCCTGCCGCGTAGCATTATTTTATTGAGGTGATTTTATGAGTATGACAATACCTTACGTTGTTGAGCAGACGAGCAGGGGAGAGCGTTCTTACGATATTTTTTCCCGTCTTTTAAACGACCGTATTATTATGCTTCCCGATCAGGTCGACAACAACTCTGCAAGCCTTATAATTGCACAAATGCTCTATCTTGAAGGTCAGGATCCCGAAAAGGATATCAGCTTTTACATCA
>SFWF01000112.1 GCA_004560045.1 bacterium
GGACAGTAAGGCGCTTACTCTTTTAGGCTTCGCGGCAAAGGCGGGAAGACTGTCCTACGGAATGGACGCGGCGGTAAACGCGCTTAAAGGCGGAAAAGCCCGTCTTGTAATATCGGCAGGCGACATATCGCCCAAAAGCCGAAAGGAAGCCGCCTTTTTTGCCGATAAAAACAATACCCCGTTTTTAGCTCTTGAAAGACTTGATATAAAAACCGTGTCGGATGCTGTCGGCCGTAGGTGCGGGTTATTAACGATTAACGACAGCGGTTTTGCCGACGCTTTTTTAAAGGCGTACACCAGAGGAGGAAATGCTAATGACGAATAAATATAAAGTCAGCGACCTTGCAAAGGATTTTAAGGTCAGCTCAAAGGATATTATCGATATTGTCGCAGAAAAGACGGGCGCGGTTAAAAAGAGCGGCGCTTCGCTTGACGAGACCGAAATAAGCCTTGTTTTTAACACCCTGCTTGAACGCGGCGAGGTTAAAAGCTTTGCCGATTATTTCGCAATGGGAGCGGAATCCCGCGCCGCGGCGAAAAAGGCGAGAGAGGAAGAAAAGAATAAAAAGCTTGCCGAGCAGATGGCTATTTTAGAGCAGCTTAAGGCGGCGGCTATGGGTGAGCAAAAGGCGGCTGAGCCCGAAAAGAAGCCCAAAAACGAAAAGAAGGCGGAGTCCGAGAAAAAGCAGGTTGAGGAAAAGAAGCCCGAGCCTCAAAAGAAGGAAAAAACCAAGACTGAGGAAAAGCCCAAGGCAGAGGAAAAGCCTGTCGAGAAAAAGGCGGAAAAGCCCGCGGAGAAGAAGACCGAAAAGCCGAAAACAGAGGTTAAGGCGGAGAAAAAGCCCGAAAGCCCCAAAAAGCCCGAAAAGGCGGAGGAAAAGGCAGAGAAAAATCATGGCGTTTCCGACCCCAAGCCCTTTGTTTCCCGCAAAAACGAGAAAAAGCCGGGGGAGGCGCCCAAGCGCGGACCCGCCGAAATACGCCATATCGATACCAGAACCTCGAACGTTAATATCGATAAATACAATGAAAAGTATGAAATAATTGCCCCTGCCAATACTATGAAGGACAATTATTCAAGAAAGCAGAAAATCAAGCAGAAATCGCAGGATTACCGCCGCCCTCAGGGCGCAAAGCGGGAGACCGAGGCGGATAAGATTCGCCGTATGCAGCTTGAGCGCATAAAGAAGACCCCGATAACCGTTACGGTGGGTGAGGAAATCACGGTAGGCGAATTAGCCGCCGCCCTTAAAAAGACCGCTGCCGAGGTTATCAAGGTACTCTTGAAGCTTGGTATGATGGCTACGGTAAATCAGGTTATCGATTATGATACCGCCGAGATAGTTGTCACCGAAATGGGCGCAAAGATTGAAAAGCAGGTTGTCGTTACAATCGAGGAGCAGATTATGGACGACACCGAGGACAACGCCGAGAACCTAAAGCCCAGAAGCCCCGTTGTGGTTGTTATGGGTCACGTTGACCACGGTAAGACCTCGCTTCTTGACGCTATCCGCAACACCGCCGTAACAGATACCGAGGCGGGAGGAATTACCCAGCATATAGGCGCGTACAGGGTAAACTGCAACGGTCAGGATATTACCTTCCTTGACACCCCGGGTCACGCGGCGTTTACCTCTATGCGTAAGCGCGGCGCTATGGCTACCGATATTGCGGTGCTTGTTGTCGCCGCAGACGACGGCATTATGCCCCAGACCATTGAGGCTATAAACCACGCAAAGGCGGCGAACGTTCAGATTATTGTCGCAATCAATAAAATGGATAAGCCCGAGGCGAATCCCGATAGAGTATTAGAGCAGCTTACCGAACATGAGCTTGTTCCCGAAAAGTGGGGCGGCGATGTTATCTGCGTTCCCGTTTCGGCTAAGACCCACGAGGGTATTGATAATCTGCTTGAAAGCATACTTCTTGTCGCTGAAATGATGGAGCTTAAGGCAAACCCCGACAGACGTGCTAAGGGTATCGTTATAGAGGCGCGTCTCGATAAGGGCAGAGGTCCTGTCGCCTCCCTCCTTGTTCAGAACGGTACACTCCATACAGGCGATATTATCGTTGCGGGAACGGCAGTCGGCAGAGTTCGCGTTATGTCCAACGAAAACGGCAGAGAGCTTAAAACGGCGGGTCCGTCTGTTCCCGTTGAGATTACGGGTCTTGCAGAGACCCCGAATGCGGGCGACGTTTTCGACGCAGTTTCCGACGAGAGACTTGCGCGCGAGCTTGTTGAGCAGAGAAAGCAAAAGGCTAAGGAAGAGCTCTTTAACGCCAAGCAGAAGGTTACGCTTGATAACCTCTTTGATCAGTTGAGCGAGGGCGACCTTAAGGAGCTTAACATCATTGTTAAGGCGGACGTTCAGGGAAGCGTTGAGGCGGTTCGCGAAAGCCTTGTCAAGCTTTCAAATGACGAGGTCAAGGTCAGCGTTATTCACGGCGGCGTAGGTGCGGTAAATGAATCTGACGTTATGCTTGCCCAGACCTCGGGCGCGATAATCGTAGGCTTTAACGTCCGTCCCGACGCTGTGGCAAAGGCGGCGGCGGAGCGCGACGGCGTGGATATGCGTATGTACCGCGTAATTTACGACTGTATCGAGGAGGTCAAGGCGGCTATGAAGGGTATGCTTGCCCCGAAATTCCGCGAGAATCAGCTCGGTACTGCCGAGGTTCGTAATGTTTATAAGATTTCCAATGTCGGCACGGTCGCCGGCTGTTATATCACAAACGGTAAGGTTCTGCGCTCTTGCCAGATACGCGTTGTGCGTGACGGTATCGTTATCTGCGAGGATAAGATTGACTCCCTGCGCCGCTTTAAGGACGACGTTAAGGAGGTAGCACAGGGCTACGAATGCGGTATCGGTCTTGAAAAATTTGCCGACATCAAGGAAGGCGACATATTTGAAGCCTTTATTATGGAGGAGTACAGAGATTAATGGCTGGTTACAAAATTAACCGTATCACATCTGATATTAAGCTTTGCCTTTCGGAGCTTTTGCGCGAGGTCAAGGATCCTCGGGTAAGTAGGCTTTTAAGCATTGTAAAGGTCGACCTTTCAAACGACCTTTCCTACGCAACGGTTTACGTCAGCGCTATCGAGGGCTACGAACAAACCGTAGCCTCGGTAAAGGCGCTTAAAGGGGCGGCGGGCTTTTTGCGCCGTGAGTTGGGCGCGCGCCTTACCCTTAGAAAGGTGCCCGAGCTGCGCTTTGTCGCCGACGATTCGATAGAGCAGAGCGCGAATATTTCAAGAATTATTGAGTCCTTAAACGGGGAAAAAGATAATGAAAAGGAAAATTAAGGACGGCTGCAGGGATTTAACACTAAGACAGACCGCGGCATTTTTAAAAAAACACGATAATTATATTATTCTTACCCACGCCTCTCCCGATGGGGACACCTTGGGCTCTGCCTACGCGCTTTATTACGGACTTAACGAAATAGGTAAGTCCGCCTGCGTGCTTTGCCCCGACGTCATTCCCGAAAAGTACGGCTATTTTGCCCGCAAGACCGACCATGTGGCGCGTGAAAACGCCACGGTTATTGCGGTCGATGTTGCGGATAAGCGGCTT
>SFWF01000113.1 GCA_004560045.1 bacterium
TTTTATAAAGCCCCACTTGACAAATCAAGTCAAAAGGTTATATTATATAGTCAAAAATTAACCTTGGAGGCCGTTATGTATCTTTTCAACGTTGGACGGGATACCCTTAGCGAAAGCTATTTCAAAAGCGCAATACATACCGACGTACAGTGCGCCCTTCACGTGCACTACTGTATTGAGGTCGTTTTTGTGAGCGGTGGCGAGCTTATTATGAACGTAAACGGAAGTGATAGGATCATAAGGGCCGGTGAGGCCACACTTATCTTACCCTTTGAGCCTCATTCCTTTTTGACTAAAACTAATTCCGAATGTCTTGTAACCGAATTTTCACCCGCACTTACAAAGGAATTTTATTCTGCCGTTAACGGAAAGCTCCTTTCCTCCAAGGTCTTCCCCCTTGGCGGAGATTTTATAGAGCTTCTCGAAAAGCTGAGCAGTAGGGATGAGCCGGACCTACTTTCGGTTAAGGCGGCGCTCTATCCTCTTTGTCTCAGTATTCTTGAAGCCTGCGAATTGGGGGAGGGCGGTAAAAAACTCGACAGCACCTTTATAGAGGCAATAAAGTATATCTACGAGCATTACACCGAGGAGGAGCTTGAGCTGACGTCGGTTGCCAAGGCAATCGGAGTTCATCCCGTATATTTAAGCAGAATATTCTCGGGTAACGCAGGTATGGGCTTTTTGAAATATCTTTCCCTGCTAAGGGCAAGCAAGGCCTCCGAGGAACTTCTGCGAGAACCCGACAAAACCGTAAGCGAAAGAGCCCTCGGTTGCGGCTTCGGAAGCATACGAAGTTTTAACCGACAGTTCTACGATATATTCGGCACGACTCCCACCGAATACAGGCAAAAAAGCCGAAATCACGGCAGCTACCTTTCTTTTGATAGCTGCAATACATAAAGCGTTATGCTATAATTCAGGTATCAACCTGCGAAGATGTGTTTATTATGCAGGAATTTGATATAAGAGATTTGGGAATTCCCGAAAATATGCCCTTTGCGGTACGTTTTATAAGCAGCGTTCCCATAGTTTTATCCCACAAACAACACAAGGAAACGTATTTTGCATAAAAATAATGCCTTGCAGAATTTCTGCAAGGCATTATTTATTTAAGGAAGCCGTTGATTATTTCCTCTTCGGCCTGCTTTTCGGTGAGGCCCAAGGTCATAAGCTTTATAAGCTGCTCCCCTGCTATTTTACCGATGGCGGCTTCGTGAATAAGCTGAGCGTCGGTATGGTTTGCCACAATTTCGGGTACTGCACTTACCGAGGCGTTATCCATAATAATAGCGTCACATTCGGTATGACCCGAGCACTCGTTATTTCCGTTTACGTGGGAAACGAAAAGCTGACGGGAGTTATCCTTGGCCACCGAGCGGGAAACCACGTGGGCGCCCGAATTTTTACCGTCTAAGTCTACCGTGAAGCGGGTCTCGGCATACTGATCTCCATGGGTCATAAGCTTTTCGCCGACGATGAGGGTTGCCCCCTCGGCAAGCTTTGCGGTGGTTTCTCTGACAGTATCGTCAATACCCTTTATCTGGGCCGTTTCCATTTCCATATAAGCGCCCTCGGCAAGCTCGATAATGGTAGTGGGGTTCATTACCCTTTTACCCTTACCGTCTCCGTCGCCGTAATGCTTTTCGACATATTTGAGCTTAGCGTTTTTGCCCACATAGAAGGCGTGAATACCGCTGTGCTCGCTGGTCTCGTCGCCTCCGTTATGAATTCCGCAGCCCGCAACTATCGTTACGTCACAGTCTTCTCCGACGTGAAAATCGTTGTAAACGAGCTCCTTAAGGCCGCTCTGAGAAAGGAGAACGGGGATATGAACGCTTTCCTTTTTGGTGCCGGGCTTAATATAGATATCGATTCCCGGCTTGTCCTCTTTCTTTACTATCTCGATATTTTCCGAAGAGTTTTTACCTTGGAGAGCGCCGTTTATGCGAAGAGAGTAGGCTCCCTGAGGCAGGTCGTGGAGACCTGCTATCTGCTCAAGAAGGTTCTTCTGTATACTGTCCATTATTTTTCCTCCTTTACATAGCGGCAACCCGTATCTACCCCTAAAAGAGAGGGCATAATTTCGTCCTTAGAGCCGATCTTATCGATCTGACCCGCCTTTAAAACAACTATCTTATCAGCGATATCGAGGATACGCTCCTGATGAGAGATTATAAGGATAGAGCCCTTATTCTTTTCGTACATTTTCTCGAATACCTTAATAAGATTCTGGAAGGACCAGAGGTCGATTCCTGCCTCGGGCTCGTCGAAGACCGAAAGCTTTGTTCCGCGGGCGTTTATCATAGCGATCTCGATTCTTTTAAGCTCGCCACCCGAAAGGGATGCGTTTACCTCGCGGTTTATATAATCTCGGGCACATAGTCCGACTTCACTAAGATATTCGCAGGCCTCGGCAATGGTCAGCTTTTTGCCCGAAGCTAAGGAGATAAGATCCTTAACGGTTATGCCCTTAAAACGAACGGGCTGCTGAAAGGCGAAGCTGATTCCCTTGTTTGCGCGGTCGGTTATGGACATATCGGTAATGTCCTCGCCGTCGAAATAAATTTTGCCCGAGGTGGGGGTGATGATGCCCGCAATAATTTTTGCGAGGGTCGATTTACCGCTTCCGTTAGGGCCGGTTATAGCCACGAAGCGCTCGTCTATCTCTAAGGAGATTCCGTTTATAATATTAACATCGCCCACACTGTAGCATATGTTTTCAAGTTTTAGCATGGTGTTCCTCCATAAGCCGAATAAATATAGTATGTACAGATTTCGACTTATTAAAACATAATACCATAAAGTGACAAGATTTGCAATATAAAAGCCTCAAATTCATTCGGTTTTCGTTGATAAGGCAGTAAATCAAATTATCACCGCAGCTGAATCGGCAATGGGAGAAAAACCGAGTTGCAAAGCCACGGACTGAAAACGAAATGTTAAAAGGACTTAGTTGTCAGGCGTAGCAATGGCAAGGAAAATCACCGAGATTAGTTCATTATGAAAACTTTTCTCGGTGATTTTTTTATATCCGTACATTCGATTTACGATAATTCTCCTGCTACAATAATTGCAGAAAATCAAAGGAGGAACAGCGTATGAAGCAGAAATACTATGTAGAACTGAACCGGCAGGAATGGCGGCTTATCATTGAGGGGCTGAACCGGTTCCGCAACAAGTTGATTGCGGCGGGACGGTACGCAGATGCCGTAGATGAGATATTAATCAAAGTCGCCAAGGCAAAGCCGCAGAAGTCAATGTTGTGGAGATGGAGGCGCTGATGATGGAAAAGTACATTACCGATGAACGCACAGGGCTGAAATATGAATTGATCGGTGACTATTACCTGGTTGTCGGAGATGATGAGCCGGAGGAAGATCAGCCAATCGGGGTATGGGGACAGCGGCATTTACGATATCTCAAGGAGCATCACCGTGTGCTATATGCCAACCTGCTGACCAGCGGCGAATTGAACGCCTATCTCGCAGATATTGACCGGCAGGCAGAAGAGCTTTTCCTTCGGCTGGTAAAACAAATGGCAGATGCAGAGGGCATTACGGAAACGCTGAAAGCC
>SFWF01000031.1 GCA_004560045.1 bacterium
TCCAAAAGTTTAGATTTTCTCAAAATGCTTATCTTTTGGTCTTTGGTTCGGAATAGTGTAGTGCTGGCGGTCTATCTATTGTTTTCGGTTGCTTGCTTCCTTACCGTACATGAGCATTATATTCGGGTTTGTATTCCCATATCGGCACCGGTCTTGCAAAGCGGCTTTCGTGGGTATCGGAAATATCAAAGTAGTATTTTAACCTTTGTCGTCCTGCGTGATGACGGTCAAACACCGCAATACCTGTGGCATAGCGGTTGACCCATCTGCCAAACTTCTGATTTCATCCGTTTTTACCCTCGATTTCAAGCACAGCCGTCGCATCGGGCCGCTGTGCGTGGATCAACACCTGCTCGTCGAAGGGTAAGCGGTAGTTATAACAAGCGGGGTGAAGAAACGCCGTCCAAGTATGATGATTTTTAGCAAGCCCTTTTACGCTCTCACGGTATAACGCCGTAATAATCTCATATTTGCTTGCCATTGTAACACCTCCTTATCCTCGTTTGAGTTTTTCTGTATAGTCTTTTGCGACCTCGTAGTGATTGGTGCTGGCAACAAGGAGCTGCCATACCGTTTCCGCCGCTTCGCTGTCGTACATAATAACGCTGACGTAATCGCCGTTCTCATCGGAATACACACGGCTGAACCGCATACGCTTTTCGATCAATTCCTTTGCCCGTTCCCGTTCACGCTCCTGCGGTACGGCTTCTGCATTTTTCTCCAAAACGGTCATAAGCAGATTGAACATCGACGGGTGCATTGTCAGTTTTATAGAGGGGTACTGTCCCATAATAAGTTCCTACCTTTCTCGGTCTGCGGCCTGTACCATTCGGGGGATGGAAAACCCGTAAACTTTGGCAATATCATCGCCAAGCCTACGGGTCAATCTCGTTATATCGGTACGGGTCGCCGTGCCGTAATATAATCTCACACCTGCTTTATAGGTGCGGTAGAGGTAATGGTTTGTGCCGTCGTGGTGTGCAGCATCGCAACGAAGATCGCCCAATCGGTCAACATACCAAGTCACGTAGTCGGTATCGGAGTACAGACAATCTTTGATGTTGCCACTTTCGATTTCCTTATATCCCATACGCCTGCCGTGCCATAAACCAAGGTCGGCAATCACAAGGATGGGCTGTGATAACTGCACGTTAAGATTACTGCGCTCGTCATCAAGGTAATCGTTATTTCGCTCGTACATAAGGGATATACGCTCACTCTCGGTCATATCGGGATATTCCGCTTCCAAGTCCTCACGCCAATCCTCATAGTCAAGGTCATTACTCCAGATAATGCGCTTTTGCTCGGTCATCGTTCATCACCTCGGACGTTCCTATTGGGCGGTATCAATTTTCCGCTTTTATCATAATTTGCGGGATCTGCGGCAGGAGCCGCCCAGCCAAACATTGAACCGACCTTCATAGCTTCTGCTTGTGCTTTGGTAATACCGCCTTTCTCGTTCATTTCATCAACGATTTCCTTTGCTTCTGCAAGGTCTTTTGCGGGAATGTCGGTGGGATAATAGCCGCTTTCACCACGCTTGATAATGACGACTTCGCCCGTATTGGCAAGGGTGCTGTAACAGGTTTCAGGCAGGGATGCACGAAGCGGAATTACCTTATTTTCGTTTCTCTGCATAATCTCTGCAAATTGACAGATATGATAGAGGTTTGAGCCAACCTCTACGTGGTACTCGTCAATATAGCGACAGGTGTAGTCCACGCTATCGCTGTTATAAAAGGTGATACGCACCTTGTCAAAATCTTCAATGCGAAATAGCGTTGTATAGTCGGGTTTGATAAAACGGATACCTTTCTCGGCGTTCTTCAAATGACGGTCGAGCCATTCACGCTCATAGGCGTAAATATAAAAGTTGTAATCGCCCTTATTGGGGTTTAGCCGCATAAGGTATGAGTAGTTATCGGTGTCTGCTCTAAAAGCGTATTCACGGCAGTAGTTGCCGTCAAAGCCGCTTTCGGGTTTTCCGTAGCAGTATCCCGCCATTGAGCTGCGGTTTTTAAGGATGCCGCCGTACCTTTCATCATAGCGGAGCATATTGATAACGGTGTCAAATTCCGCCTTGAACGCATCGGTTTTAAGGCTTTCACAATGATTATCCCAAGAGGTAAAGAACCCCGTGCCGTTACTGTCCATATCGCCACGCAAATGACCGATACAACCCGTCTGCCCATAAATCTGCTGACTCTGTGCATAGGTGTAAAGTCGGTGCTTTTCGGGGAGCACCTGTAACGTCATATTCATCAGCGGTCACGCTCCTTTCCTTTATCCTTGTTTTCTGTCTGCGGCGGTTTCTGCTGTTCCTGCAGGCTGAGTTCGGTCTGCGCTCTCTCCAAGAGATCTCTTTCGGCGGCTTTTCGCTCAGTCAGATAATGACCCCAAAAGTAATTGTCGCCGTCCTTACATTCCCACGTGACATACGGTGTGGAGAAGGATGGGTTATGTCCGATTACAAACTCCGCCTTACCGATAAAGATAGAGTCGGTGATGGTATATCCCGCATTGGTTCTGCTCATTATCGTTCCTCCCTTCGCTGTGCTTGTTTTTCGGCTTGTATCTGCTTTTGAATTTCTGCAAGCCGTTCCTTTGCCCATTCGGGCGTACACTCCGGCTTGACTACACCCTCAACCTCATAACGCTCGTACCGTAGTTCTTCTCCGGTGTAAAGGTTCTTGCAGAAACACGCCCTGCCGTGCGGGTTGCCCTTGGCTCCGTTACCGCCCGTAACATATACAAGCTGACGGTCGGCACTCTGATATTCGGGTCGAAATACTGTCTTTTTGATTGCTACGACCTTATCGACGATACTTTTATCGTAATCGTTGGGATAACACATATCGGGGGTGATAGGTTCACGGGGGACGGTTATCTTTGCCCATTCTGCCCGTACTTTTTCGGTCAGTTGCTTTACACGGTCGGCAAACAACTCCAACATACCAATGTAGTCGTTACCCACCATACATTTCGTGTACCGTTCACGAACCATGACGATAAGGTTTTCCTTTTCGCAGAAGCCGCAAAAAAACGGGTTTTCGCTATGTTCATCTACGCCGAAAACAACCTCACTTTGACCTATGCGGAAAGAGTTTTTTATCTCATAGTTTTCCGCCATTCGTTTTGTCTGTTCCGTTGCTCACATCTCCTTTTACTGAATTGTCGGTATGTAAGAGGGACGGCTTTTCAGCCGTCCCCACGGGTCACTTTTTCCTTGCGTTGCGGATTCTGAAATAGATCAGCAATGCGCCTGCTGCCAAAAACAACCCTAAACCGATCATTGTTTTAACATCCACGGCTTACAACTCCTCTCTGCGTCTTTTTCTGCTATAAAGGGCAATACCAATAAGAGAAGCACCGGACAGACCCATCAAGCCGAGCCAAAGAGGAAGATTACTGTTATCGCCCGTCTGCGGAGAGTCGGGTACTTTGGGTTCAGGTTCGGGTTTGCGTTCGTTGTGCATCTCTACGATGGTAACGGAACCCTCGATTACTGCCGCCGTCTTATCTTCGGGGAGGATATAATCGGCGTTCTTCTCATCGGACACCTCGGATACAACGTACTCGCCGTCAATGCGGAGGTTTTCAATGATGATTTCACCGTTTGCATCGGTGGTGAACACTTCGTCATAACCGTTTGTGCCGGTGACGCGGAAGGAGAAGCCCTCCACTACGCCGTCGGAGGAGGTCTTTACGATTTTAAGAGAGCCAACCTTGGCGGTGTTCACAAAGCCAATACCTGCTTCATTTTCAACAATGACGGTTTCGCCGTCTGCGGTGATCTCAAAATAATAATAGCCGTCATCCTTATTGAAAAATTCGGGTGCGGTCTTTTCGTAAAGGAAATAGCCGTTATATCGCAGGTTATCCATACGGTAAACGCCCGTTTCCACTTCGGTCATTTCACCTACGAGCTTGTCGATTTCCGCATTAAACTCGCCGTTGCCGTCCACGTCCACATAGATTTCAAACACGGCTCCCGTTAGCTTATTTTCGTGATAATCCTTATCAACCTTGGTGGTCTGCACGGAGCCGACAATAAAGCGGTTCTCAATGACGATTTCCACCGTTTCACCGTCCTCGCTTACCGTCACAGCATAACTGTTTTCGTTCAGCACGAAAGCGGGAGCTGCCTTGATTTCACGCACCACGTATCTGCCGAAAGGTACGTTTTCAAAAAGGAACACACCGATTTCGTTGCTCTCGCAGGTCATCAATGCGGTGTCTGCGGTAAACTCGGTTTCGTTCTCACGAAACAAGCCGAACAGCGCACCGCAGATGGCAAAGCCGTCCTCGTCCAATTTCTTGCCGAGAATGTTGCCACGGATGATCTTGTTTTCAATGGTAGCACCGTCATTTACGCTGATCTTAACAGTTTCGGTATTCTGTCCCGCATACTCAAAGACTACGGGATAAGCGGTATCGGAAAGAATATAATGAGCGTCGGTTGCGATTTCCTTGATATACACGCTTGCTCCCACGGGAAGATCTGTCATAAAGGCAATCTTGCCGTTTTCATCACAGTAGGCAGTTTCAACAAGTCCGTCCTTGGTAATAACCTTGCCGTCCTCGGCGGTCATATCCTCAGCCGCATACAAGCCAAACTGCACCTTGCTGATTTCACCATTATTACCGATGTCAAAATGCTCATCAATTTCAAGGTTCTTTGCAAGGTCGATTTCCACCTTCTGTCGCTCATTGACAAAGGAGGCAGAGGTGCTTGTAACGGCAATTTCCTGTCCGGCATACACAAGCTCCACATCAACCTTTTCATTGTTGAGCACCATTCCAAAGGGTGCGGTGATTTCGGAAATTTGGTATTTTCCGAGATAGAGTTCACGGCTTACGGCTGTTCCGTCCACCTTGAAATCAACGGGAGTAGTATCAAGCACATATTCGCCCGTTGCAGAAATGGTTTCTTCGATGATTTGATAATTGCCGTAAGGGAGAGAGTGCGGGAGCATCAACATACCCGTTTCATCGGTATAGTACACCTCAATATCCACAGGGGTAGGATAATTGATACGCTGTACCACAAATTCTCCCGTATCGGTATTCAACACCTTAAAACCAATGCCCGCCGCAGGGATAACCTTGCCCGTTTCGGCATCCTTTTTCACGATCTGAATGTCGGACTCAAATACGGCATTATTGATAATAAAGCGGTAGATTTTCTCGTCGGTGTCGATGCTGACCTCAAAAGCGGGTAACAGTTCTTTGCCCTCCCAACCCTTGATTTGTTTTACTACATATACACCGTAAGGCAGTTCCACCTCGGCAACGCCTGTTTCATCAATCACAAGGATTGCTTTTTCTTCGTCCTTGCCGTTTTCAAAGCTGCCTGCGCTTTTCAAGTAAACCTCAAATTCTGCACCAACTTCGGGAGTTTCAATTTGGGTCTTACCGTCATCGGTGTGTTTTACAAGGGCAATCATACCTTTGATAATATCCTCATACACGTCGATATACTCGGTATTGAGTTCTACGGTGTAGTTACCGGGATATGCGTCCACGTAATACTCATAGGGGTCAAGCAAGTAACCCTCGGACGGTGAAATCTCCTGCAAGTAATAGTAGCTGCCGTCGCACGGATAATAGACGGTCAAGAAATAGCCGTTTTTATCTGTGGTATAGGTGTCAAGCAACACGCCGTTTTTGAACACACCGTACACCGCACCTTCAAGGGTTGCGTCGCCTTGGGTTTATCCGTATGGCCAACCGTATTCGGTGACGAGCATATCGGAGTCAACCGCAAGGGTCATAGGGACAGCTTCTTCAAAATTATCGTCACCAAAGTAAATATCGGCATCCACCTTGAATACGTCGGCTCTCCATTTCTTCAAGATGTTTTTAACCGTTGTACCCGTGACCTCGTTCCACTTAACGTCAACATTCTGTGCTTCGGGGAGCACGTAACGCATAGCCACGTTTTCCTCGGTCAGTACATATCCTGTACCGATCAGCACGTCGTTAAACATTGCAACGCCTGTATGGCCGGTTTTGGCGGTGAGATTGATAGTTGCTCCCGAAAGAGAAGTGCCTTTCAGACGGAAAGTAACACCCTCCACAAAGCCGTCCTCAGAGGACTTTGTGACCTTAACACTACCTCTTTTGAGTTCGTTATAAAAGGATTTCTCGGTCACTTTCTGCCATTCGATAACAGCGGTCTGTGCATCGGGAATGATATATTTTTCCTCGACGTTCACTTCCTCCAAGGTATAGGCGGTGTGTCCTGTAATAAGCACATCCTCGAAAGTAGCAACACCGTTTTTATCGGTCACGGCAAACTGCTCCACCGTATGCCCCGAAAGGGATGTGCCGGAGAGCTTAAACTGAACGCCCTCCACCATATTGTCCTCGCTGGTCTTAACTACCTTCAATTCGCCACGTTTCAAGGTGTTATTGAAAGTGACTGTTGCGGTCTGACCGCTGACAATGGTAACGGTGCGAACCTCCTGCGGCTCGTAGTAGTCGATATTTTCCTCCGTCACGGTGTAGCTGCCGGGTTTCAAGTCGGAAATCGTGACCTCACCGCCGTTTGCGGTGGTAACGGTCTTGTTCACGCCGTTGCCCGAAAGGGTGAAGGAAATCCCGTCCACCACACCGTCCTCGCTTGTCTTTACGATCTTGCAGTTACCGGGAATAATCTCATTTACCGCATTGATCGTAATGGTGGCGTTAGGAGTATCCTTGTTAAGAGTTTTAGTCCAGGATGTAGTTCCGTAGGCTCGGTAGTTGGTCGGAAAAACACTCTCAACGATTTTATATTCGCCGTAAGGAATAGGCATTTCGGACTTCGCATAGCCCGTGCTGTCGGTCGGGCCAATGCGATACTGCTGTCCTGTGGTTGTTTCGGTGGCAATGAATACCGCACCTGCAAGAGCCTTGCCGTCGGTATCCTTTTTGTAAACCTCGATACTGCCGTCATCCTCCCAATACTCTATGGGAAGATGGTAATAGGCATTGGGATAGCTGGACTTGTCACCGGCTTGCCCCATCCAATCGACACGGGAGATTTCGGGGCCACGGTCATTACCCACATGAATGATATAGTCCACACCTTTATAGGTGCCGGAGTAAACGGCAATGTGCTTATGAGAGTTTTCAGAGTCACCAAAGATAATCAAGTCACCGGGGGTCAGCTTGCTATGATCCACATTGGAGGCGCTTGTTCCGATTTTCTCAATTTTGCCTTCACTCACAAGACCGTTCAACGCTTTTTGCCAAGTAACAACAGCTTGGGAGTTCCAACCCGTTGCGGCAACGGCATCACTGATAAGGCTTGTGTCAACGCCCTCGATATGAGGGAGGTAGTTGCAGACAAAGTAGGTCACGAAAGAAGCACAGCACAGACCCTTGCTCTCAAAGGTGGCAATGTCGGGTGCTCGACCCGATACGGTGCTGCTGTCGGCAACGTTCTCCTTACCGGAGGTGCTTGTTCCGTAAGAAATATCCGAGAGAATGTTGCTCGGTGTTCGTGAGCCGTAACTGTTCGATTGATACAGCGTTCCGTCGTTCTTCTGCGCCTGCACGTTGTATCCCGTGTACTCCAAGGCACGGAGAATGTGGCTGTCAGCCATATTATCGGGCAGGTCGGATGCGACCGCCGCAAATGCACTCATCGGCATTGCCATAATCACCATTACCACGGCAAGCAGAGCCGACAAAAACTTTGACATTTGCTTATTTTTCATAAATCTTCAATCCTTTCTTGTTTTGGATAAAAAAAGAACGCCTGATGTAAAATCAAGCGTTCAGCGTAAATGGGTATTCGGTTTTAACCGCCGTAATTCTTACTGCTCATACAGATGCACACATACCAAGAGGAGGTTGCGGAGTCATAAACAGCACCTACCGCCATATAGCCGTATTCAGAGCTGCCTACATAGTTCCAATGCTTGTTGCTATTCTTAAACCCCGTAGCAATTCTCTGTGCGATCTCGTCAGCCGTGCCGCCCCAATTACCTTTGGCGATAGCTTCTCGATTATAGCCTTGATAGTAATTTGCACTTGCATCACAGCCGTAAAGGGTCATATCTACAAACTCACCATATTTTAATGCGGTACAGGCATCGGCACTATCGGTATGAGAAAAGTTTGTGATAAGCTGCTTTGCTCGGTATTCCGCAACGGCGGTGAGTCCGGGTAAAATGACCGTCTGCGTGTCGCCTTGTGCCAAGCGGTATTGATTGATATATTCAGCAGTCTTGGCTTCAATCTCACTTGCGCTCGGTCGCTTTACTTCGGGGATAATAACAGGTTCTTCCGTCGTGATGGGCGGTTCGGTGTCTTTAGGTTCGTTTTCCTGCGGCTCCGTATCTGTTACAGAGGGTTTTGTTTCGGTAGGCGTAGTAGATGTCGTTTCCTTTTTCTCCGTTTGGGTAGGCTGCTCGGTAGTCACGGTTGGCTTTGTTTCGCTTACTGTTTCTTCGGGTTCGGTCATTTCGGTTTCTTTACTTGCCGAAAAAGAAGATGCCGCATCAGCATTATCAGTTGTCCCTTTCGGATCTTCATTCTTGGTAGTAGATGTCGTGACCGTTTCCGTTATTACAATAGCGGGTGTGCTCTCCGTAGGCGTATCCGATAATTCCGTCGAATTGTTACAGCCTGTTAAGAGAATGAGGATAGCTGCCAAAATCAAAAAGATGCGTTTCATCGTAAAACCTCCTTTTGGCTTTCAGTTTACGGAGATTTCGACAATTTGCAAGTCTGCGATATATCTCTTTTTTCGGCAGGTACAGCAGGTTTTTGAGGGGGTGAGGTGTGGAGAGGGGGAGCAAACGACCGCCGCCGTTCCCCTTGATAGAAAAGGGCACACTAACCCCTTGGTAGTCACATCAACGCTCCATATCACGCTGTCGTCTGCGATACAGCTCCAGCGCCTTGATAATGGTGTCCTCAATCTTTTCCGCAGGCGTCCCCGCAGGAAAATACTTGCTGATTTTTTCTCTTGGCATCCTAAACTGCTCCTTTTGGTTGGGTTTTTCCTCCTGCATAATGGAAGAAATGACCTCGGCGGTTAATTGACCTTGCTCGGCAAACTTACGCATCTTGATTGCCTGTGCGTGGGACGGGGTGCAATCGGAGTACCCGATTTCCTCGTACAGTAACCGTTGTTCTTTTTCGGCAAGATAGGAAAGCTCTACGGCGGGTCTTAATGCAATTTTGTTTTCGTCCACCATATCAAGCAATTCGGGGATAAGCTCAGTAAGACGGATAAATTTACGGATTTGTTCGTGGCTTTCGCCCGTCTGCTCTGCAAGAATCTCTCGACTTCGCTTGCCGTCAAAATTGTGCAACGGTGTTGCACAATTATCTTTGCTTGGTCTGCCTGCTTGCCGTTTCATAGCGTCCATCTTCATTTTATAAGCAAACGCCTTTTCACTCGGCAAGATAACCTCTCTTTGCAGGTTAGAGTCCACCATTATAATAATGGCTTCATCGTCGGTCAGATCACGGACAATACAGTTAAGTGTCGGTCGCTCCGCAAGCTCACTTGCCTTTTTACGCCTATGTCCGGCAATCATTTCATAACCGCCGCCTTGCTTCGGTCGTACAATGGCAGGGACTAACACCCCGTACCGCATTACGCTGTCTGCCATTTCAAGCATCTTTTCATCCACCGTTACCTTAAACGGGTGGTTAGGAAAATCGCTGATTTGCGCTAATGGAATATCCATCACGGTTTCTCGCTTAGCTATGTCCCGTTCCTCTTGGGTTGTGAAAAGCTCATCTACTGAGGTCAGAAGGCTGGATACGTTGTTTTTCACCAATTCCTTGCACCTCCTTCACCAAGTTTGCATACGCTTTTGCGGCTTTGCCGCCCCGGTCGTGCTTAAATATGCTCTTGTCCTTGGTGCTGATTTCTCCGAGCCTTACGGTAGCGGGGATAACCGTATCAAATACGGGAAAATGCCGTTTGTAGTTCTCCTTGATAGCCTTTACCACGTCTTTTCGGAAATTGGTGTCGTTCGCCATCGTCAAGAATATTCCGCCTACCTCTAACTTGGGATTGATCTGCCGCTTTACCTGCCGTACCGTGCCGAGTAGTTCGGTCATATCTTCCGCCGCAAAATACTCCGCTTGTACGGGGACGAGCACGTAATCGGATGCAGACAAGGCATTGATAACCAACATACCGAGGGACGGGCGGCAATCAAGCAACACATAGTCGTAACCGTCTTTTACGCTATCAATATACTGTCGCAGTACGGTTTCACGGCTGAACGCATTGACAAGTCCCGTTTCCACCGCAGACAAGGTGCGGTTGCCGGGTACAAAGTCAAAGCCTTCATAATGATGCAGGACCTCCGGATGCTCCGAGACCTCGTTTCCTGCAACAATATCGTTCATACAGTTTCCGAGAGTCAACGGCATATCGTGGGGTTTGCGCTGTCCTAACATCTTGGTTAAATCGCCCTGTGGGTCAACATCCACAAGCAAGACCTTTTTGCCGTGCATCGCAAGACCGGCTCCGAGATTATACACGGTTGTGGTTTTACCCACGCCGCCCTTTTGGTTTGCTACGGCAATAACCTTTGTTTTCGCCATTTGCGTGTCCTCCTTTACACAGATTTAGCCGACCACGGCGAATGATCGGCTATGTAGTGGAATAGAAAAAGCCGCCTATTCTTTTGGAATAAGCGGCTGTGCGGTTATGTAGGTCATACTCTTAACTTTTTAACGGGAGCTTTCATTACTTTAAGGATTACCTCGTCCACAATATCGGCGGTTCTGCCTTGGCGCACAAGGTCGTTCTTAAACTCCACAAGGCAGCGGAGTAAGGTGCTGTGTTGCTCGTTATTCAAATACATAAATCGCTTGTGCTTCATATCAACCCCTCCTTACATATTTATTATATATAAAGAAAAAGGAAACAACAAATGTGCAAAAAAATAAGCGTATCACTATTTCTAATGATACGCTTATCGTTATTTGTGTTGTCAATCAAGGTCGATTTCCACGGTTACTGTGGTATCTCTCCATTGATTTTTCCTCACGTATTTGCCGTTAGCCTTTCGATAGGCTTCTGCTTCCTTGAAACCAAGCGGTAATTCAAAGGAAAGAGAACTCCTACCTACTTTTGATAGCTGCCTGAGCGGCGGCGAGGCGTGCGATCGGAACGCGGAAGGGAGAGCAGGATACGTAGTCGAGGCCGATCTTGTGGCAGAACTCTACGGATACGGGGTCTCCGCCGTGCTCACCGCAGATACCGCAGTGAAGCTCGGGACGGGTCTTCTTACCGAGGGTAACGGCCATCTCCATAAGCCTACCGACGCCGTTCTGGTCGAGCTTTGCAAAGGGATCGTTCTCGTAGATCTTTCTGTCATAGTAGGCAGAGAGGAACTTACCTGCGTCGTCGCGGGAGAAGCCGAAGGTCATCTGAGTAAGGTCGTTAGTACCGAAGCAGAAGAACTCAGCTTCCTTTGCAACCTCGTCAGCGGTGAGACAAGCTCTGGGGAT
Source organism: bacterium (assembly GCA_004560045.1). Classification (GTDB taxonomy): domain Bacteria; phylum Bacillota; class Clostridia; order Oscillospirales; family Acutalibacteraceae; genus SFWF01. The sequence continues at coordinate 11,476 of SFWF01000031.1, forward strand.
CTCCATCATGGTACCAACCTCGTACTTGAGGTCTGCGCCAGCAGCGGCGATCTCAGCGTCAGCGGTAGCAACAACAACATCCTTAACGTACTTAAGCTCCTTGACCTCACCGGTTAACGGGATCATGATCTCGGGAACGAGGTTCCAGTCGGGATGAGCCTTAGATACCTTGATAGCAGCACAGATAACTGCAGAGGTCTGCATCTTTGCAATTTCAGGATAGGTAACTGCAAGACGGCATCCACGGTGACCCATCATGGGGTTGAACTCGTGGAGAGAGGAGATGATATTCTTGATATCGGCAACGGTCTTGCCCTGTGCATCGGCGAGAGCCTTGATGTCGGCCTCTTCGGTGGGTACGAACTCGTGAAGCGGAGGATCGAGGAAGCGGATGCAAACGGGGTTTCCTTCAAGAGCCTCGTAAAGCTTCTCGAAGTCGCCCTGCTGATAGGGGAGGATCTTCTGGAGAGCTGCTTCGCGCTCTTCAACGGTGTCAGCACAGATCATCTCGCGGAAAGCGGCAATTCTTTCAGCTTCGAAGAACATATGCTCGGTACGGCAGAGGCCGATACCTTCAGCGCCGAGCTCACGAGCTCTCTTAGCGTCGGCGGGAGTGTCGGCGTTGGTGCGAACCTTAAGGGTTCTGAACTCGTCAGCCCAAGCCATGATGCGGCCGAATTCGCCTGCGATCTCGGCGTCAACGGTGGGGATGATCTCGCCATAGATGTTACCGGTAGAACCGTCGATGGAGATGTAGTCTCCCTCCTTGTAGGTTCTGCCTGCGAGGGTGAACTGCTTATTCTCTTCGTCCATGACGATATCGCCACAGCCGGATACGCAGCAGGTACCCATACCACGGGCAACAACGGCTGCGTGAGAGGTCATACCGCCGCGAACGGTGAGGATACCCTGAGAAGCCTTCATGCCGGTGATGTCCTCGGGAGAGGTCTCAAGACGAACGAGGATGACCTTTTCGCCGCGGTTATTCCACTCTTCAGCGTCTTCGGCGGTGAATACTACCTTACCGCAAGCGGCTCCGGGAGAAGCGCCGAGACCCTTACCTGCAGGAACGGCGGCCTTAAGAGCCTTAGCGTCGAACTGAGGATGGAGAAGGGTGTCGAGGTTACGGGGATCGATCATAGCAACAGCCTGCTTCTTGTCGATCATGCCCTCGTCAACGAGGTCGCAAGCGATCTTAAGAGCAGCCTTAGCGGTACGCTTACCGTTACGGGTCTGAAGCATATAGAGCTTTCCGTCTTCAACGGTGAATTCCATATCCTGCATATCGCGATAGTGATTTTCGAGGATAGTGCAAACTTCGTTGAACTGCTTGAAGGCTTCGGGGAACTTCTCGGCCATCTCTGCGATGGGCATAGGAGTACGAACACCTGCAACAACGTCTTCGCCCTGTGCGTTGGTGAGGAACTCACCCATAAGGCCGCGCTCACCGGTAGCAGGGTCACGGGTAAAGGCAACGCCGGTACCGCAGTTGTCACCCATGTTACCGAAGGCCATCATCTGTACGTTAACAGCGGTACCCCAGGAATAGGGAATATCGTTGTCACGACGGTAAACGTTTGCACGGGGGTTGTCCCAGGAACGGAAAACAGCCTCAACAGCTCCCATGAGCTGCTCCTTAGGATCGGAGGGGAAATCCTTGCCGATCTTAGACTTGTATTCGGCCTTGAACTGCTCAGCGAGAACCTTAAGGTCGTCAGCGGTAAGCTCAACGTCCTGCTTAACGCCCTTTTCTTCCTTCATCTTGTCGATGAGCTCTTCGAAATATTTCTTACCAACCTCCATAACAACGTCGGAGTACATCTGGATGAAACGACGATAGCAGTCGTATGCCCAGCGAGGGTTGCCGGATTTAGCGGCCATGGTCTCAACAACGTCTTCGTTAAGACCGAGGTTAAGGATGGTATCCATCATACCGGGCATGGATGCGCGTGCGCCCGAACGAACAGATACGAGGAGGGGATTCTCCTTGTCGCCGAACTTCTTGCCGGTGATCTCTTCCATCTTCTCGATGTATTCCATGATCTGTGCCTGGATTTCATCGTTGATTTTTCTTCCGTCTTCGTAGTACTGTGTGCAAGCCTCTGTGGTTACGGTGAAGCCCTGGGGAACGGGAAGACCGATCTTGGTCATCTCGGCAAGGTTAGCGCCCTTACCGCCGAGGAGCTCACGCATGCTTGCGTCGCCTTCTTTAAAAAGGTAGACAAACTTTTTGCTCATATTTTACCTCCTGATTTTTTCAAACCCCTTTAAGAGATTTGCATTTGAATTTTACCTACTATTTTTAGGTATCAATTTATTATATCACACAATTTCAAAAAATCAACCACTTTTTTCAGGGATCGGCGGTCTCAAAATTTAGTCAATGTTATGATATACGTTTTTAACAATATTTAAAGGTTTTTTAACAGTTTAGGCCCGGGACCGTTGACAAAATAAGACCGCGGGGCTATAATTAGGTTGCCTTATAAAAGCTGTAAAGTTCCTGCGCTTTTTGCGAAGGATTAAAAAGGAATAGGGGTGAGATTCCCCTGCGAACTCGTCGCCGTAACGGACGAGCGTTATCCCACCTACGTCACTGAGAAATCGGGAAGACGGGATACCGCGTTATCAGTCCCAAGTCGGAAGACTTGCTTTACAGTAACGCGGTATTTTGCTACGAGTAATTAGCAACGCCCGAAACTGCACTCCTTGGGGTATTAAGGGAGCGTTTTTTCGTGCGCTCCTTAATACCTCTTTTTTTATAGGGTAATACCAAAAAAGGAGTGTTTATCATGACACAAAAAACAAGCAAACTTATAAGCCTGATCCTGACCCTGCTGCTTCTGGCCGCCCTCGTTCTCGGCCTTTCGGCCTGCGGTAAGGATACCTCATCAAAGCCCTCCGACGCCGATAAAACGATATCGGTCACCGTAGAGATCGTCGACGATAAGGGCGAAAAGACTACCCTTAGCCTCGAAACCGAGAAAACTACCCTCGCCGAAGCTCTCGTAGAAGAGGGAATTATCGAGTATGCCGCCGACGGCTTTTATACTACCGTAAACGGCATTACCGCCGACTACTCTAAGGACGGCGCCTGGTGGTGTGTTACCAAGGGCGGAACGATGACCACCGAGGGTATGAACACCTTAAAGCTGTCCGACGGGGACTGCTTTGAGATAACCTATACCAAATAATGACCCGTCTTGAAAGGCTGCGGGACCTTTTGGTGCTTGTAATGCTGGCCCCCCTGCTTACGGCCCTTAAAATGGTCCTCGCTTCCCTTTATAATATCGAGCTCGTATCCCTTATGATAATGGTCATAACCTATAAATTCGGGATAAAGGCCCTGATTCCGGTCTATATCTTCTCGGTAACCGAGGTTCTTATTTACGGAATAAATATCTGGAACGTTATGTACCTCTATGTCTGGGCGGTTTTGGTGCTTGTCTGCCTGCCCTTCAGAAGGATACGAAGGGGTTGGTTTTTTGCCCTTATTTCGGGAATTTACGGCCTTTCCTTCGGAGCCCTTTGCTCGATAGCCTACTATTTTATACCCTCTCTCGGACCGTCCTTCGCTTTTTCCTGGTTTATTGCGGGCTTCTTCCCCGCCGATATTCTTCACGCTTCGGGAAATTTCATTTCTGCCCTGCTCCTTTATATACCCCTGACAAAGGCGCTTGACAGAGTTATTCCAAGCAAAGCAAAGACATAAACCGACCGCTTACCACTGAAAAAGACCCCTCGCGGAGGGGTCTTTTTTTGTTATTTTTTCTCTTCGGCTTCAGCGGCCTTCTTTGCGGCGATTGCTTCGTCGATCTCGGGCTTAAGCTTTAATTCTTCCTTCTCGGGGTTCTGATAGAGGCGGATCCAGTCGATATAGTAATCGATGGGCATTTCGTCCTCGTCGGTAAGAGCCCAGCCGTTGGGCTGCCAGGTGCTTGCCGGGGAGAATATCTCGTTATTCATAATAACGAAGTGGAAATCGTGGAAGCCGGAGGTTCCGTCGATAATGTCGTGCTTGAAGTTTCCGTTTACGGGATCGATGGGAACGGTTCCGTAAAGATGATCGTCTACGTAGAACTTGAGCTCCTGAGGATCCCACTCGAGGGCGTAGATATGATACTCGTCGTTGAGGTTTTCGAACTCCTCGAAGGTATAGCTGCCGCCGTCTACCGAGCAGTGGGTCTTATAGCCCCACTTATGAAGGGCGGAAGCAAAGGACTTCTCGTTGGAGAATACCTCGAAAATATCGATCTCGCTCATCCAGGGGGTAGTCTGGAATACGGTGGAGGACTGCTCCCAGAAGGAGGGCCATGCGCCGTGACGGTAGGGGATCTTGGCTCTCATTTCAAGATAGCCGTACTTATAGTTCATGGTTCCCCAGGTGGTGAGGCCTTCGGGAAGAGAATAGTTGATATCCTCCTTGTCGCTTCTCCATACCTGCATATGTACGTTTTCTTTTTCGATACGGATATGCTTTTCGGTGTTGTCGTAGTCGCGATCCTTGGTGCTCATGGTGCGGCGGAAGCACCACTTCTCGGGGTCGAGAGTAGGCTTATCGAACTCGTCGTGCCATACGAGAACACGGCCCTTTTTGTAATAGTCGAAGCCGTATTTCTCTGCTTCTTTGAACATTTCGTTTGACATAGCTTTTCCTGCCTTTCGGTAGACAAAAAATCAGATTTTTTGCTTTACTAAGAAGGCTTTGTTGCCTTCCAAGGTCATTATAACAAAGGAGGCCCCGTTTTTCAATAATAAATTCGACTGATTTTTATATAATTTCTTCGAATAGTGTACTTTCCTCGTAACTGAGGTCAATAGACGGCGGGTAGAAATAATTATAATTAAGGTGTATAATAAGAAAACAATGTATCGACAAAACTGAAGTTGCAGATTGATCGCTTTCTGTTTTTTATTTCGAGTAAGCTTTAAAAATTTCACAAATCGACATTTATAATTAATCGTGTTGTTCCGATAATTAACAAGACCTCTTATAATTAAGTCATCAGTTGAAACAGATGCGCACTGTTTCATCGATATTAAGTTACGGAGGTTTAATTTATATGAACACAGACAAAATTTACGCAGAACAGATTGCAAATGAGTATGCACCAAAGGACACTTCAAAGGTAGTTAAGTTAAAGAAGTTGGATTCCAAAGCGAAAATGCCTGCAACAATCTTTACATATTC